>JBDTPJ010000096.1:0-14532 GCA_039932755.1 Betaproteobacteria bacterium | reverse complement strand
GGTCGTGAATGCCCGCCGTGACAATCAATCGCGACGATGCCGTGCAGCGCTGGCCGGTGGAGAAATAGGACCCCTGCACGGCCACGTTGACCGCCGTCGGCAGGTCCGCGTCGTCCAGCACGACCAGCGGATTCTTGCCGCCCATTTCGAGTTGCATCTTGGCCATGCGCGCGATCGCTTTCGCCGCAATGGCGCGGCCCGTGCTCACCGAGCCAGTAAAACTGATCGCGGTGACGTCGGGACTGTTGACGATGACTTCACCGACCACCGAGCCGCGGCCCATGACCAGGTTGAAAACGCCCGCGGGCAATCCCGCGCGCGCCAGGATGTCCGCGATCGCCCAGGCGCAGCCGGGCACGAGGTCTGCGGGCTTGCACACCACCGTATTGCCGTACGCCAGCGCGGGCGCGATCTTCCACGCTGGAATGGCGATCGGAAAATTCCATGGCGTGATCAAGCCGATGACACCCAGCGGCTCGCGCGTGACCTCGACGTCCACACCCGGACGCACCGAGGCCAGCTTGTCGCCAGCCATGCGCACGACTTCGCCGGCAAAGAACTTGAATATCTGCCCGGCGCGCATCGCCTCGCCGATGCCCTCCGGCAGCGTCTTGCCTTCCTCGCGCGACAACAACGCCCCGAGTTCGTCTTTGCGCGCGACGATCTCATTGCCGGCGCGATCCAGTATGTTGGCGCGCTCCTGGATCGAGCCCGTCGACCATGCGGGAAAGGCATTTTTCGCCGCCGCGATGGCCGCGCGTGACTGCTCCGCGTCGGCCTGCGCATACTCGCCGATGATGTCGCTGGTATCCGAAGGATTGCGGTTGAGCGTTACGGATGCACCGGCGAGCCATTCGCCGGCGATGTAGTTCTTGAAGAGTTCAGCCATGTTGGAATTCCAGGTTGCCAGAAGGATTTCTAGGACAGGAGTTGGTGGTTTCGGTAACTTCTACAGCAGGTGGCGGCGCGCGAGACTTTGCATCAGCGCCGACGCGCCAAAGGTCCACGGCGGAATCTGGTCCGTGTGATTGACGCGATTGACCAGGGCTCCGAGCGTCGGCGTGGCGACGGTCACGATATCGCCGACGACGTGCGTGAAGCCCTTGCCGGGACCGAGCCTATCCTTGGTCGGCGCGAACATGGTGCCGAGATAGAGCATCAGGCCGTCCGGGTATTGATGGTTGGAACCGATGGCCTGCCCCACCAGGTCGAGCGGATCACGGCTGATCATCGCCATCGAACTCGAACCATCCATCTCGAAGCCTTCCAGGCCCTCGACGCGCATTGCGATGTCGCAGCGGCGGACATCATCGATCGAGTAGTGTTCATCGAATAGTCTGATGAACGGGCCGATGGAGCACGACGCGTTGTTGTCCTTGGCCTTGCCCAGCAGGAGTGCGCTGCGGCCTTCGAAATCGCGCAGGTTGACGTCGTTGCCGAGCGAGGCGCCGACGGTGCGACCCTTGGCGCTCGCAGCGAGCACGATTTCAGGCTCGGGATTGTTCCACTCGGACTTGGGGTGGATGCCGACTTCGGCGCCCAAGCCCACCGCCGACATCGGCTGCGACTTGGTGAAGATTTCCGCGTCGGGGCCGATGCCCACTTCGAGGTATTGCGACCATGCGCCCTGCCGGATCAGCGTCTGCTTGATTTGCTCCGCCTCCGGTGAGCCGGGACGGACCTGGGACAGGTTGTCGCCGATCACGGCGACGATTTCTCTCCGCACCGACAGCGCCTTGGCCGGGTCGCCGCGCGCCTGCTCCTCGATCACGCGTTCCAGCGTGCTGGCCACGAACGTGACGCCGCTCGCCTTCAGCGCCTGGAGATCGCACGGGGCCAGGAACCAGGGCAGTTTCGGGTCGCGCGCATCGTGCGCCGAGTTGGCCAGCACTACTTCTAGGTCCGCCAGCCGCGGCAACGTTCCGGCGGCGCGAATCGATGCCACCGGATTGTCGAGATTGACCAACTGGCTCGACGTGGCCGCCACGGCGGACAGGTCGTATACGCCGTCGGCCTGCACGCGCACGAGCACGGGGCCATCGAATGCGGCCATGTAGATCCGCCCGACCAGGACCGCACGGGCATGATCGACGGGAAGGACGTTGGCCAGTGAAAGTCTATCGTTCATGTAGAACTTGGTGCCGGATGGTTGCCATTGGAGCCCAACAGAATACCCGACATGGGGCGCAGTGAGTCAGGTTCACACGGGACCATTGGCGACGGCATAATCCAGCTTCGACAGCGCAGTTCACGAGAGGAAGGCGATGGAAAACACGAATCTGGAAGACGCGGCGCAGTTCCTGGCCAAGGCGCGCGAGGCCGGGCTTCCCGGCGACCGATTGCCGGAAGGCTTGCGCCCCACCGACCTGGAAGCCGCGCTTTGGATCCAGCAACGCGTACTTAAGCTGCTGGGCCAGGACATCGGTGGATGGAAATGCTCGGTGCCCTCTGCGGAGCGGCCGATACTCGCCGCGCCCATTTTTGCTTCCACCATCTACGCGACGTCGCCCTATCCCGTGGCATCGACCGTCGACATCGCCAGGATCGAGCCCGAGGTCGCATTTCTCATGGGCCACGATCTGCCGAAGCGCGCAACACCCTATTCCGAGGCGGAAATACGCGCCGCGATCGACGAGCCGCGGCTGGTGCTGGAAATTCTCGGCACCCGCTATGCGCAACCGGGCAGCGTCACCTGGCCGGAAATGATGGCCGACAACGTCCAGAACCAGGGCCTGTTCATCGGCCCGACATTTGCGCGCGGCTTGGACGCCCAACTCAATGGTTTCGCGGTGACGATCCGAACACCGGACGGTGTGCTGTCGTCGCACGAGGGCACGCATGGCGACCGGCATCCGCTCAATCCACTCTACTGGCTGGCCAATTTCCTGGCGGAGCGCGGCGAGGGTTTGCGCGCGGGCCAGGTCGTCACGACCGGATCCTATGCAGGCGCCATCGAGGTCCCGATCGGACCGCCGCTGACCGTCACGTACGGCGACCTGGGCGAAGTCAACATCGAACTGACGCGCGCCACGTAACCTTTCGGTCGCAGTCGTGCCATCACAGGATGCCGCGGCGGAAATAGTTGGCGGGCATGCCTCGATAAGGCATGCCTTTTTGTTGCATACTTGCCGACAATTTTCCGCGCATCGCGACCATGCCCGCCACCGACGCCACCCGGCCCCCGTCGTCAGACACCTTCCTGTTTCCCGAGATCGAGCCCTACGCTTCGGGGCGCATTCCCCTCGACGGCGTGCACGTCATGCAGTGGGAAGCCTGCGGCAATCCCAAAGGCATTCCGCTGGTATTCCTGCACGGTGGACCCGGCGGAGGTTGCCTTCCGCACCATCGTCGCTTCTACGATCCGGCGTTCTGGAACATCGTGTTGTACGACCAGCGCGGCGCGGGCCGATCCGCGCCGGCCGCGGAACTGCGCGACAACACGACGCCGCACTTGGTCGCGGACCTAGAGCGCCTGCGCGAGGCGCTGGGCATCGAGCGTTGGCTGGTGTTCGGGGGCTCCTGGGGCTCCACACTGGCGCTTGCCTATGCACAGGCCCATCCCGAACGCGTGCTGGGTCTCATATTGCGCGGAATCTTCCTCGCCACCGCGACGGAGATCGACTGGTTCATGCACGGCATGGGAAACATCTTTCCCGAGGCCTCCCGCGCCTTCGTGGAGACATTGCCCGTGTCCGAGCGCGCAGATCTGCTGCACAACTATTACCGGAGGTTGACCAATCCCGATCCGGCGATTCATCTTCCCGCCGCGCACGCGTGGGATCGTTACGAGGGTGCTTGCACAACGCTGCTGCCCACACCCGACCCCTTGTCGCGTTTCGACAGCGACGTCGCCGCCCTCGCCATCGCGCGAATCGAGGCGCACTACTTCGTCAACCGGGGTTTCATGGCGCCGGGCCAGTTGCTTGAAGGCGTTGAGGCCATTCGGGGCCTCCCCTGCATCATCGTGCAGGGTCGCTACGACATCGTCTGCCCTCCGGTGACCGCCCATGCCCTCGCACGCGTATGGCCAGAGGCCGAATATGTCGTGGTGCCCGATGCCGGGCATTCGGTTCGCGAGCCGGGCATCACGCGCGAACTGATTGCCGCGGTGAGCCGAATGCAGGCCCTCCTCGCGAAGGGCCCGGCCGCCAGTTAGCGCGGCACTCGCGAGTTCCCGCCGCGCCGGGCCTATTCCCTGGCGCCTTCGAAGGCGATGGTGAGCTTCACATCGTCGCTCGCGGCCATCAGCGCCGCCTTCATGCCAAAGTCCGAGCGCTTGAACGTGGCCGTGGCTTCCCCGCCGCACATAGGCCGCTTGTTGAAGGGATTGGGACCGCACTTGAAGCTCGTCAATTTGAGCGCGAGCGGCTTGGTCACGCCGAGCATGGTGAATTCGCCATCGGCGCCGACGATATTGTCGCCGTCGAATTGGACGCTCGCGGACTTGTAGGTCATGGCCGGAAATTTTTCGATATTAAGGAATTCATCGCCCTTGACCATGTTTAGAAGTGCGGGGGCGGTCACCAGCGATGCCGTGGCGATGGAAACGTCGATCGTGCCTTTTTTTGCGGCGCGATCCAGCGTGACCTTGCCCGTGGTGTTGCCAAACGAGCCACGTTGCTGGGAAAACCCGATGTGCGTGACTTCGAACATCGGGCTCGTGTGCCTCGAGTCGAGCACGTAGACCTCCTGCGCCAACGAGGGTGCCGCCGCAAGGGCCGCGCCAAGCGCGACTGCGGCAAGTTTGTAGCCAGACGGCATTATTGCCTCCCTATCCTGATTGAATTGAAAAATGCTGGCGAATGCCGGGATGTCCGGCAGGTACTGCCTCAGGCGGCGCGTGGCAGCACCATGCGAACCCGGACGACGACTTCATCGGCGACCACCGTCGGGTCGGCCCACTGGCCATCGCCGATCTTGAATTCGAGGCGCTTGATCGTGAATTCGCCCGTGGCTACAGAATTGCCGGCGGCGTCCTTCTTGACCTCGACGGGAATGGTTTCATCGCGTGAGGTGCCCTTCAACGTCAACGTGCCGGCAATTTCGTAGCGATCGCCACCCAGGTCCCTCATTGTCGTGGACTGAAAGGTAGCGACCGGGAATTTGCCGGTGTCGAACCAGCGTGGACGCTTGATTTCGGTCTCGGATTCCTCGCTGGCCAGGTCGATGCTGGAGAGGTCGATGGTGAATTCCGCCCTGGAATGAGCGAGGTCCTTGGGCCGGAAATCGACATTGGCCTTCCACTTCCTGAAACGGCCCTCGACATTGGCGCCCATCTGGCGTGAGAGAAAGCGAATCTCGCTCTTGTCGATGAGTATGCCCTGCGCGCCAGCGCCGGAGGAGGCGAGCAACATCATTGCCAGGGAGGGTATGAAGGGGCGGAAAAGTCGCATGGATGGGTATTCCGTAACAAATTATTATTTTTGGCTCAGCTTCCAGGCCGGGTTCGGAGGACCGGAAGCATGCGGGCCAATACGGTATCGCGATCGATGAAATGGCGCTTCAACGCGGCCACGACATGGGTTACGACCACGATCGCCAGCGTGAAGTTCAGCGTTTGATGCACCAGCAGCAAGACCTTGGCGTTTTCGCGGTCCTTGGGGATGAGGTCCGGCAGGGGCACCAGGCCGAGGTAGACGACGGATACCCCGGTGGCAGAGCTGTATACCCACCCGGAGAGCGGAATGGCCAACATGAGCCCATAGAGCAGCGCATGCGATAGGTGGGAGGCCCGAACCTGCCACGCCGGCGTCGTGGCAAGCGGGATCGGCGCGGGATGTCCCGCACGCCACGCAAGACGCAGGGCGGCCACAATGAAAACGGTGATGCCGAGCCATTTGTGCCAGGCGTAATAGCGGAATTTCGCGGGCGAAAACTCGAGGCCGGTCATGAACAATCCCAGCGAGAAGCCGCAGAAGATGAGCAGTGCCGAGAGCCAATGCAGGGCCACCGCGGTGCGCGTGTATCGGGTTTGCGTCATGTAACCTAATTATCATGGAACGCGCAGCATCGGCCGCGCCTCTATAATCGATCGCAAACAGGTGCCGGCGCCCATTTCTTCCCATGATCCCAAGGACGGACTGCGATTGTCGATGAACGAGGAGTGGCTCGTCCGCAGCCAGGCCGCCGTTTGGCATCCGTGCACGCAGATGAAGGCGCACGAATCTTTGCCGCTCGTTCCCATCGCCCGCGGCGAAGGCGCCTGGCTGTACGACTTCGACGGCAGGCGCTACCTCGATGCGGTGAGTTCCTGGTGGGTGAACCTGTTTGGACACTCCAATCCACGCATCAACGGCGCCCTGGTTGCGCAATTATATGAACTCGAGCACGTGATGCTCGCGGGATTCACCCACCGGCCCGTGGTCGAGTTGTCGGAACGGCTGGCGGCGTTGGCACCGGCCGGATTGGGACACGCCTTCTTCGGTTCCGATGGGGCATCGGCGATTGAGATTGCGCTGAAGATGAGTTTTCACTATTGGCACAACAGCGGCATGCCTGCGAAACGCGGCTTCGTGAGCCTGGTGGGTGGATATCACGGAGAAACCCTTGGCGCGCTGGCAGTCACCGATGTCGCGCTGTTCCGCGACCCCTATGCGCCGCTCCTCAATCACAATAGTGTCGTGCCCTGTCCGGACGTCCGCCGCAACATCACGCCCGCGACCGCCGCCGCGGCGCTGGATGCGCATCTCGCGCAGCACCACGCCAAGACGGCGGCGCTGGTTGTGGAACCTCTCGTGCAGGGGGCCGCGGGCATGGTGATGTACGACGCTTCCTACCTGCGTGACGCGCGCGAGATATGCACGCGCCATGGCGTCCACCTCATTGTCGACGAGATCATGACCGGGTTCGGCCGCACCGGGACGCTGTTCGCATGGGAACAGGCCGGTACCGGCGCGCCTGATCTTCTGTGCCTGTCCAAAGGCCTGACCGGCGGCTACCTGCCGTTGTCGTGCGTGTTGTCCACCGATGACATGTTCCAGGCGTTCTATGGCGATGCCATCGGGCGCGGCTTCCTGCATTCCCATTCCTACACCGGCAATCCCCTCGCCTGCCGCGCGGCGCTCGCGGTGCTGGACATCTTCGAACACGACCACGTCGTGGCCGCCAACCGGGCCAAGGCGGAGCGCTGGGACGCCAGCATCGCGGCCATCGCTGCGCATCCCAAGACACGCAATTTTCGTCGGTGTGGAATGATCTGGGCTTTTGAGGTCGATTCCGCGCGCCCGGATTTTTCGCGCTGGTTTTTTGCGCAGGCGCTGTCGCGGGAGCTCTTGCTGCGCCCCATCGGCTACACCGTCTATTTCATGCCCCCCTACATCCTCACCGACGAGGAATTTTCCCTGCTGTGCGCGCGCACCGCCGAAATCCTGGACGCGGCATGACGCACACGCGGATAGTCTTGCTTGCGCTGTGGTGCGCCACTACCGCCCACGCGGAATTGCCTCGGCCCGTCGCCAAATTGTTCACCGACGCCGGCTTGCCGCTCAACAGCATGTCGCTGGTGGTGCAGGAGGTCGGCGCGGCTCGCCCGCTGTTCTCCCACGATGCCTCGCGCCCGATGAACCCCGCCTCCGTCATGAAGCTGGTCACGACCTTCGCGGCGCTCGAACTGCTGGGTCGTGACTATCGCTGGAAAACGGAAGCCTACCTGGGCGGTCCTCTCAACGGCGGCGTGCTGCGGGGCGACCTCATCCTCAAGGGATATGGCGACCCCAAGATCACGCTTGAACAATGGCAATCGTTCATGGCTGCGCTGCGCGCCAAGGGACTGGAACGCGTGGACGGCAACCTGGCGCTTGACCGGACCTGGTTCAAGCCCGCGGTGCATGACGCCGCGGAATTCGACCACGAGCCGCTCAAGCCGTACAACGTCGGGCCGGATGCGCTGCTGGTCAGTTTCAAATCCGTGCGTTTCGTGTTTGCACCCAACGCGGGGGGCGATGCGGTGGACTTGCGCGTGGAACCCGCGCTGCCGCAGGTCATCATCAACGTGCCACCGGTGCTCGCTGCCGGAGGCGAATGCGCAGACTGGCGTGCCGCGCTGGGCGCCACGTTCAGCAACAGTGCCGCATCGGCCAGGGCCGCCTTTGCGGGTCGCTTTGCCCAGGCCTGCGGCGAGCGGGACTGGTATGTGTCGCTGCTCGACCATCCCCATTTTGTGCTCGGCATGTTCACGACCTACTTTCGCGAGGCGGGCGGGCAGTTCGACGGCGGTCTGAAGGAAGCGCGCGCGCCGCGCGGCGCGACGCCCTTCGTCACGCTCCAGTCCCCGCCGCTGTACGACATCGTGCGCGACGTCAACAAGTTGTCCAACAATGTAATGGCGCGGCAGATTTTTCTGACGCTTGCGACGACGCGCCATCCGCCACCCGCCACGCCGGCGCTTGCTGCCGATGTCGTGCAACGGTTTCTCAAGGAGCGCAGAATCGCGATGCCAGGCCTGGTCCTCGAAAACGGCTCGGGACTATCGCGCAACGAGCGGGTGTCCGCCGGTGGTCTCGCGCAGTTGCTCGCCGCTGCCGATCGCAGCGCGGCGCGGGAGGAATTTGCAAGCTCGCTGGCCGTCGCCGCGACCGACGGCACCGTCCAGAAGCGCTTCCAGACAGGCAACGTGGGCGGGCAGGCACTCCTCAAGACCGGCACCCTGGAAGGTGTGAAGGCCCTCGCCGGCTATGTGATCGACGCGCAGGGCCGGCGCTGGATCGTGGTCGCGCTGATCAACTATCCCCAGGCCGCACGCGGCCAAGGCGCGCTGGACGCGCTCGTGCAGTGGGTTTATCGCAACGCGGCGAGTTGGGACGCCACCCCACCGCGCTGAACGAACTCTGCCGGCCCCTTCGCACGTCCGTTGCTTCCCGTAAATTCGCGTCGTCAAACGCCGGGGATCGCCTTGCTGTCCTTGAACAGCAGGTAGCCGCGCACGACACGGTAAATCACCCAAAGCGCCGTGACTACCCATATGGCCCAGGCGAATGGAATGCCGATCAGCGTGATGAAGAGACCGACGCCGATCATGTCCCAGAGGAACGACCACCAGAACGTCCGGATGAGCCAGGTGAAATGTGATGCCACCCAGGTGGTCCGCGCCTCGTCGCGCTTCACGTAGCAGATGATGACGCCGACGATGGCAAGGACCGTCATCAGCGGGAACGGCGAGGCAAGTCCGCGACTGGCGATGTCCAGCACCGCCCCGATGGCGAACAGCGCGTAGGCCAGGACGCCGGCGCTGACAGGCGCGACCGGACCGGCGGATTCGGACTGGGGAGCAGGAAAGTCGGCCATCGCGTCAATCTCCATGGGGCAAACTGCGCCGTGCGTCGGCGCCCGTGCCGCGAAAGATGGGGCCGGTGAGCGATCCCGTCAATAGTCGCAGGACGAATGGCGGGAGGCGCGGTTGAGCGGGGCCTTCTTGGGCGTGAAGTGTGCGCCACCGCACAACGGGCTGCGGGCGACATGGCTATAATGGCGAACCCGCTAGCCCCGGGGCACTTTTGCCAATGAACAGGAGACACCCATGTCCATCGAATCTACGCGTGACCAGATCGTCGACCAATTTTCGTCCGTGATTTCGGAAGCGGAAGGTCTGCTCAGCAAGGCCACCCAGGAGACCGGCGAAAAGGCCCGTGACCTGCGTTCGCAAGCCGAAGCGCGCCTGTTGACGGCAAAGCTCAAATTGCAGGAACTGCAAGGACAGGCCATAGACCGCGCCAAGGATGCCGCGCGCGTCACGGACGACTACGTCCATGACAATCCCTGGCAAGCCGTCGGAATTGCAGCGGCGGTCGGCCTGGTTGCCGGCCTGCTGATGAGTCGCCGCTGATACCGTCGCTAAAGGCATAGCAGGCGATGAGCGAGAGCGAGCAGGCGCGTCCGCGCAGTTTGCCCGGTGCCACGGCGCGCCTGGGCGCGTCGCTGCTGGGCTTGGCGCGTTCGCGGCTCGAGCTGGCATCGGTCGAGTTTGCCGAGGAGCGTGGTCGCATCCAGCAGCAGCTCACGCTTCTGCTTGCCGCAATAACCATGTTCATGTTCGCGACGCTGTTTGTCGCGACCTGGATCATCGTTTATTTCTGGGATACGAACCGGCTGACCGCCATCGCCGTCGTCGCGATCGTCTTCGCGGGTGTCGGCGCGGTGCTGCTTATGTTGCGCAAGGAAGCCGCCACGTCGGCACCAACGCCCTTCGCGGCAACGCTGGCGGAGCTCGATCGTGATCGAGTCGCGCTTGCGGGCAGCGCGACGCGCGAACCGGCGGTTCCGCCCAAGCCATGACCAGCGAACAGCTCACCCGCCGCAAGGAACTGCTGGTCGCGCAGGCGCACCTGCACCGGCTGCAAGCCCGGATGGCGTGGCACGACATCACGCAGATCGTCGCGCCACCGCACCTGGCTCCGCCACGCGGCCACCTGCGTTCGATTGCCACGACTCTCGTCGGCGTCGGCATCCCGCTGCTCGGCCTGGGGCGCATGGGCAGGATCATGCGCGTTGTATCGATCGGCATGATGGTGATGCGCATCGTCCGCGGGTTTCGCACCCAACGCTGAGCCAATTCCGAAACATTGTCGTCCCCGCGAACGCGGGGACCCAGTGCCTTTCTAGAGTTTGAGTTCCCTCATCAGTGTATCGACGCGCGCCTTGACGGACGCGTCCACCGTGATCGTGCGGCCCCATTCGCGCTGCGTCTCGCCCGGCCACTTGTGCGTGGCGTCGATGCCCATCTTGCTGCCCAGGCCCGCCACCGGCGACGCGAAGTCCAGGTAGTCGATGGGTGTGGATTCGACGATGAGGGTGTCGCGCCTCGGATCCACGCGTGTGGTCAGCGCCCATACCACTTCGCGCCATTCGCGAATGTCCACGTCGTCGTCGGTGACGATAATGAACTTGGTGTACATGAACTGGCGCAGGAAGCTCCATACGCCGAACATCACGCGCTTGGCATGTCCGGGGTATTGCTTCTTGAGCGATACCACCGCGAGTCGATAGGAGCAACCTTCCGGCGGGAGATAGAAGTCCGCAATCTCCGGAAACTGCTTCTGCAGGAGCGGCACGAACACTTCGTTCAATGCCACGCCCAGCATGGACGGCTCATCGGGTGGCTTGCCCGTGTACGTCGAATGGTAGATCGGGTCGCGGCGCAGCGTCATGCGCTCGATGGTGAGCACGGGAAAGCGCTCGACCTCGTTGTAATAGCCGGTGTGATCGCCGAACGGCCCCTCGGCCGCCGTCTCGTAGCCGGTGGCGTCCGCAGAGTCGGGCTCGATGAACCCCTCTAGTACGATTTCCGCCGACGCGGGCACCTGCAGGTCATGCGATAGGCACTTCACGATCTCCGTACGGCCGCCGCGCAGCAATCCGGCAAACTGATATTCCGACAATGAGTCGGGCACGGGCGTCACGGCGCCGAGGATCGTCGCCGGATCGGCTCCCAGCGCGACGGCGATAGGAAACCGCACTCCGGGCGATTGGCTCGCATGGTCGCGAAAATCGAGCGCGCCCCCGCGGTGGGCGAGCCAGCGAATGATCACCTTGTTGCGCGCAATGACCTGCTGGCGATAGATGCCCAGGTTCTGCCTTTTCTTGTGCGGCCCGCGAGTCACGGTGAGCCCCCACGTGATCAGCGGGCCGGCGTCGCCCGGCCAGCACGTCTGCACCGGCAGGCGCGCGAGGTCAACCTCCGCGCGCTCCCACACGACTTCCTGGCACGGCGCATTCGACCGTTCCTTCGGCGCCATGTCGAGCACCTTCATGAACACCGGGCGCGTGTTCTGCCAGGCATCCTTCAGGCTCTTCGGTGGTTCGGGCTCTTTCAGGAAAGCAAGCAACTTGCCGATTTCGCGTAAGCTTGTGCGCCAGTCATCTCCCTCGACACCCATCGCCCGCGCGACGCGTTGCGGCGTGCCGAAGAGATTTCCGAGCACCGGAATCGTGCCGCCACCGGGAGCGAGAAAATTGCCGACGGGCCGCTCGAACAGCAGCGCCGGCCCGCCCGCCTTCAGCACGCGGTCGCACATTTCCGTCATTTCGAGCTTCGGGTCGACCGGCGCGGTTATGCGCTTCAGTTCGCCCAGTGCTTCAAGCTGCAGCATGAAATCACGAAGATCGCGGTAGGCCATGGATTGGACCCGACTACTCAGAATTGGCTAAACGAGTGAAAGCATTCGCAAAACTCTCGTCGTCCTCGCGAAAGCGGAGACCCCGTGGCTTGCAACGAAAGGTGCTGGATTCCCGCTCTCGCGGAAACGATGGAGGGATTTTCATACATTTAAGGAATCCTGCGCAACCTAGCGACGAATGCTGAACGTGTGCCGCGCATCATAGCGTGCCCGCGAGGCTTGATCACTTGGGCGACCGCTGCGAAATTCGCGGACCGTACAATGCAGGATGCCCGCCGCGCATCCCACGCCACACGTCGCCGGCTTCGACCGCACGCGCTACACGATCTTCGGCATCCTGCTCGCCGGCTACGTGCTGTCGTTTTTCCATCGCACGGCGCCTGCGGCCATCGCCGGCGAACTGACGCAGACCTTCAGCATCAACAGCACGGTCCTGGGAACGCTGGCCGCGACCTATTTCTTCGTCTATACGTTGCTGCAGATTCCGGTGGGCGTACTCGCGGACACGATGGGACCGCGCCGGATCGTCACCGCGGGCGCGCTGGTTGCGGGCGCAGGATCCCTGCTGTTCGGCATGGCGCCCACCTGGGAGATTGCCGCTGTCGGGCGCACGCTCGTGGGCGTGGGCGTCGCCGTCACGTTCATCGCGATGCTCAAGATCATTGCCGTGTGGTTCCCCGCCAACCGCTTCGCGACGCTGGTCGGCATCGGGATGTTCGCCGGGAATCTGGGCGCGGTTTTCGCAGGCGCACCGCTCGCCTGGCTGGTCACTTTCGCATCGTGGCGAACGGTGTTCGTCGGCCTGGGGCTCCTGTCGCTGGCGCTGGGCATCGCGACATGGATCGTCGTGCGCGATACTCCGGAACAACGCGGCTACCCGCCCGTGCACGCCGCGCCTCCCGCCGCGACCGGAAACGAATCATGGATGCAGGCGCTTTCGCAGGTTCTCGCCAACCGGGCGACGTGGCCCGGTTTTTTCGTGAACCTCGGCGTCGGCGGCAGCTTCCTGGCCTTTGCCGGCCTGTGGGCGGTGCCCTTCCTGCAGCAGGTGTACGGCATGCCGCGCAATGTCGCCGCGCAGCACGGAAGCCTGGTGCTGCTCGGTGTCGCGCTCGGCGCGCTGTTCATCGGATGGCTCTCCGACCGCCTGCGAAATCGTCGCGGCGTGATGCGCACCTTCACCGTCCTGTATGCGTTGAGTTGGGCGCCCTGGCTGTTGCATTGGCAGCCGTCGCTGCTGACGAGCCACGCGTGGTGCTTCCTGATGGGCCTCCTGATCCCCGGCTTCGTCCTCAACTGGACAGTCGCCAAGGAAGTGAACCGGCCGGAGCACGCGGGAATGGCCACGTCGGTCGTCAATGTCGGCATCTTCCTCGGCGCAGGCATTTTGCAGCCGCTGGTGGGATGGGTGCTTGACCGCGGCCGCGCAGCGGGCGAGCTTGCGCATGCATGGGACAACGCGCTGTTTCTTATCGCGGGTAGCGCGACGTTTGGCGCGCTGGCGACGCTCTTCGTGCGCGAGACCGGCAAGCGCGCGAGATGACGGCGCGCAACGCGCGTCAGATCACGGCGGCGGAACCTCCGTCCATGGGGATGATCGCTCCGGTGACGTAGCTCGCCGCATCGGAGGCCAGGAACAGCGCAACCTGCGCCACCTCTTCGGGCGTTCCCGCGCGCCGCAACGGGATCTTCGACTGCTGCCGTGCGAGCAGGTCCGCCTCGGGCGTTCCGGTCATCTTGGACTCCACAGCCAGGCCCTCCTGCACGCGGCCCGTGAGCGTCATGCCGGGACTGATGGCGTTGACGCGTACGCCCTTGGGTCCATACGCGGCGGCGAGTCCGGCGGTAGCGAGCATCAGCGCCGCATTCGCCGCGCCGCCGGGCATATGAATGGGATTGGCCACCTTGCCGCCCATGCCGATGATGTTGACGATCACGCCATGGCCACGCAGGGCCATCTGTTTCACGACGATGTCGATCGGGTAGATATAGCTGAAGAACTTGGCATCCATGGCGTCGTGCCATGCCGCCGCCGACAGGTCGTCGGGCGCGGTGCGCTTGGCCGCACCCGCGGAATTGACCAGGACGTCGATCGGACCCATCCTCGCCACCGCTTCCTCCAGCATTCGCTGCGCGTCATCGGCCTGCGTCAGGTCGGCGACGATTCCCAGGGGGGCATGCGCGGTTTGCGGTAATCCGGCCAGCGCAGCGTCCAGGTTCCTGCGGCTGCGCGAAACCAGCACGACCTTGCAACCCTCGCGCAGGAACGCTTCCGCGCAAGCGCGGCCGATCCCCTTGCTGGCACCCGTGACGATGACGACCTTGTCGGTGAGATTGAGATTCATCGTCGTTCAGCCCTTTGCCGCAAAGCGTTTTTCAAGCGAACCCATCACCGCGGGCCAGGCCTTCTCGAAGTACGCAC
>JBDTPJ010000095.1:0-14590 GCA_039932755.1 Betaproteobacteria bacterium | reverse complement strand
CGGGTCCTTGACGACATTGAGGGCCTTCTGGATGCGGTCCGACGCAAAATAGTTGGCGGTGACCTGGCTGAGGCTGTTCTTTCCGGACTGCCACCAGAAATCGTAGTCCCAGGTGTGATTGGCGAAATCGCCCTTTGCGCCGAGCACGTAGCGCCAGTTGTTGAAAGAGAACTGTTGCTCGCGGCCACCGCCTTCGGTGTTGCGACGGCCGATCAGCGGCGTGGCCAGCGGATTGCCCGGCGTGATGCCGAAATAATTCTTGAAGGAGTCAGTCAGCAGCGGATTTTCGGCGTACAGCGGGTCAAACGCGCCGTAGAAGACACCACCCGGTGCAATTTGCGCAACAGAGTTGGTGCTGGTGAAGTCGAACTCGGCATAGACGCGGACGCTGGGCATCCACTTCTTGTCGTCGCCGGCGAACAGGTCGTAGTGCGCGAACGCGTTGGCCTGATAGTCCTCTTGCGGACGCTGATAGAAGTTGTACGGACCGAAGTTGAACTGGTCCAGCGCCGTGGAGAACGGCCGGACATCGCCGGCGGCATTGATGATCGTGGCGCTCTTGCCGGTGTTGCCATTGGTGAACCGGCCCGGAGACGCCGTCGACGAGCCGCCGCACAGCAACCTCGAGTCATCCGGATCGCCGGTGCTATTGAACGAGCACGAGCTGTAGTTATATTTATTCTGCAGCAGCGCGCTGGTGTTCTGGTACTGGAAGAAGATCGTCGCGTTGCCCTTGCCATTGGCAAAGTTGGAACCCATCAGGATGTTGTAGTTCTGGTTGGTGCCCTCGCCCCAGAAGTCGCCCGGCACCTGGAACTGCGCCGGATTGGTGGCCTCGCGCGCCGCCAGGTTGCCATACGAGCCGTTCTGCGTGTGCTGATAGGTGCTGCCGTTGTACTGGATCTGCACGCCCTCGAACGAGTCGTTCATGATGAAGTTCACGACGCCCGCAACGGCGTCGGAGCCGTACACGGACGACGCACCGCCCGTCAGCACTTCCACGCGCTTGATCAGCGGCGCCGGAATGTTGTTGAGGTTGGTCGCATAGGTTGTCGGGCTGCCCGCCGGCACGCGCTTGCCATCGATGAGGACCAGGGTGCGGTCCGGGCCGAGGTTGCGCAGGTTGACGGTGGACGTGCCCGACGCGCCGTTCGAGATACTGCCGCCTTGATCGGCGAACGCTTGCGGCAATTGGTTGATGATGTTGGCCGTCGATTGCAGGCCGGTGATCGCGATGTCGTTGGCAGTAATCGTGGTGATCGGGCTAGCGCTCTCGAACGTCGCCGATGTGATGCGCGAGCCGGTGACTTCCACTTTGTCGAGCGTCTGCGCGGGAGGCGGTGCTGCGGTTTGCTGCGCGTGAACCAGCGGCGCGGCCAAGCCAAACACAAGTCCGGCGTTAATGGCATGTCGGACAGCAAGCGACACTTTCTTGCGATTCATTTTCATATCTTTGCCCCCAGGGAAAGGTGTTACAAACACAATACGAGTTGTTCGCCTTGCGGCGATCACGGGTCACATTAACCCAACGCCGAATTTCCCGGCAATCAAAACGCAGCGGGCCAGCCCTTAATCCTGGGACTTTGTTGCAATTTCGGTACCGCTTCGGAAACCCTGGTTCAGACGTGACAATTGCCGCAAGGACCGAGAGCAGGGTTACAACTATTTTTCATTGACGGATCGATCGACCAGACGGGGGGAACCGGCTTCGATGCAGTGCAACGTGATGCACGACCCATGCGGAAATCGTGGTCTCCGCCCGCCACCATGTTCATTCGCGACAACGGGACCAGTCCCGAGGACGGAAGTTTTGCTGCGTCGCAGCATTGCGCTTTGTGTGCCGCGTTGATCACACTAGATTCGAATTCGAGATGAGTTGTCGACCACATCTTTTCCGCGGATCCGCCGCATTGCCTGCAAATTCGGTTCCAGTACACATTGTGCGATCGCCGGGATATTTGCAGGCAAGTGTTTTGACCACCCCACCGGAAGCGGCCTATACGATCAAGAATTTGCCGGTGCGCCCCCTCCTTTGGAATAGAATGGAACCGAGGTCGCGCCGTTCCCCGGGCCCGGCCGGAAATAGGAGCGCCCCCATGAAACCTTGGATCGTCTTGCTGGTTTCAATCGCGCTTGCGGGATGCGCGACGGCACCGCCTCTCCAGCGCACCGAAGGCCTGTTCAACGATCGCCTGTTCGCGGCGCCCTCCGAACATATCGGCGCGGAGGACCTGTTCGCGCTCAGCCCCGAGATGCGGGAATATCTCGATACCAGGATAATGCCTGCCGTCCGCGGCAACGGCGGACCGATGGCGCTCTTCGACGCGCTCTACAGCAAGGGCCAGCTCAAGCTCGAGTACGACTCGTCGCGAACCTACAATGCGGCACAGGCGTTCACGGCGCGGTCCGGGAACTGCCTGTCCCTGGTCATCATGACTGCGGCGTTTGCCAAGGAAATGAGCTTGCCGGTGACATTCCAAAGCGCGCAACTGGATGAGACTTGGGGACGCAGCGGTGACATCCATTTCTTCATCGGACATGTCAATGTGACCCTCGGGCCCAGCCAGTCCGTCATCAACAAGAAAACCAACCTCGTCATCCGCCCCGAGGAAAACGACCTGACGATCGACTTCCTGCTGCCGCGGGAGATCCGGGGCTTGAACACGCGCATTGTCGACGAGCAAACCATCGTCGCGATGTACCTCAACAACCGGGCTGCCGAGGCGTTTGCCCAGGGAAATCTGGATGACGCCTACTGGTGGGCGCGCGCGGCCGTTGCGCAGGACCCGAAGTTCATCAGCGCGTACAACACGCTCGGCGTGATCTACAAGCGTCACGGCAACCCGCTGGAGGCGCAGCGGGTGCTGGCCGTTGCGCTGGAAAGTTCGCCGAAAAATACCCGCGTCATGTCCAATATGGTGCTGGTCTTGAATGACCTCGGGCGAACCGCGGAGGCGCAAACGCTCGCCCGGAAACTGGAACAGATCGAGCCCGATCCTCCTTTCAGCTTCTTCCTGGAAGGGATGGTCGCGATGCGAAAGGGAGATTTCAAGACGGCGAGTGTCCTTTTCGCCCGTGAAGTCAATCGCGCGCCCTACTATCACGAGTTTCATTTCTGGCTCGCCGCGGCCTACATCGGCCTTGGCGATACATTACGCGCCCAGACCCAGTTGAACCTGGCGATGGATACCAGCACGACCCGGAGTGCCCACGACCTGTATGCGGCGAAGCTCGACCGCATCAAGGCACTCGAAGTCCACTAGACTTCGAATTCGGCGGATTCAAGCGCCGTCGAGCCGCCCGCGCCAGCCGGTAGCCGCTAGAATGAAACCGATTGCATGCGATACCTCGAGATTCAACTGCCGTGAACCCGCAACCGTCGCGACCTGACGCAACATTCACCATCCGTCCCGCGCGGTCGGAGGACATTACGATCATCCACAGCATGATCGGCGCCCTCGCAGACTACGAAAAACTTGCCGATCTGTTCGTGGCCAGCGAGTCTGACATCGAGTCGGCGCTGTTCGGCCCGGCGCCCCGGGCGGAAGTGCTTTTGGCCTGGGAAGGCGGCGAAGCGGTGGCATTCGCGCTATTTTTCCATAATTTCTCCACATTCCTCGGGCGACCCGGCCTTTGGCTCGAAGACCTGTTCGTCCGCCCTGAATTCCGCCGCCGTGGCTGCGCCAAGACTCTGCTGTCGGCGCTCGCCGGCATCGCGCGCGACCGTGGCTGCGGTCGTTTCGAATGGGCGGTGCTGGACTGGAATTCGTCCGCCATCGAGTTCTACCGGTCGCTGGGCGCCGCCGTGCTGACCGAGTGGCGCATCGTCCGGATCGTCGGTCCGGCACTCGACTCCCTGGCGTACCCTAGCAGTCCCCCGACCGTATAGCCTCTGGCGGCACCCCCGCCTTCTGGGCGATAATTCGGCCTTTTGGCACTTTCTGGCCCCGTCAGCGGCCTCAAGCCGTTTTGTGGCCGTATGCCATGTTGGCGCAACGTCGGCAATCCCGGCATGCGCACCCTTTAGCGCACGAGACCCCCATGCCCGACGCAGATCGCCTGTCCCAGTCCGACCTTCCCAAACTTGAAGGGGTCGACTTCTGGTCACTTCGCTTCGTCGAGGAGTACTGCGAGTCCTACGCCGTTCGCAAGAACGTCGCGATGCCCTTTGTTGCCTCCACCGACCGCGGCGCCATGGCCACCGTGTACGTGGATGGCGGCTATGGCTACGCGGCCACCGGTGACACCTCGCCGGCCGGTCTGCGAGAAGCACTGGAGCGCGCCGCCCATTGGGCACGCAGCACGGCCCGCTTGGCGTTGATGGATTCGCGTGAGCTGCCCCGCCCGGCGCCCCGAGGGGAATATGCGTCGCCATCGTTCCATGCCCCTTCGCCCACGCGGCGCGAGTGGTACGAATTGCTTGGCGAGGAGTCGGCGCAGGCAGGATGCGATCCGCGCATCATCGACTGGGAGACCTCGGTCGACGTGATTACCGCAACGCATCGCCTGGTGACCAGCACCGGCGGCGATGTAGTCCAGCGCTATCGCTTCCTGATGCCGGGCATGGGTGTGACGGCGCACTCGGATGGCGTGACGCAGAACCGCACGCTCAATGGCTATCGCGGAATCTGCCAGCAAGGCGGCACAGAAATACTCGGCCGCTTCGACTTCGACGGCGCCGGCCGCAGGATTGCGGAAGAGGCGCTGGAATTGCTAACGGCCCCTAACTGCCCGAGCGGCGACATGGATGTGCTGCTCACGCCGGACCAGATGATCCTGCAGATCCACGAGTCGATCGGCCATCCGCTCGAGCTCGACCGCATCCTGGGCGACGAGCGCAATTTCGCCGGCACGAGCTTCGTCACGCCCGACATGTTCGGCACCTATCAATATGGCTCGCCGTTGCTCAACATCACGTTCGACCCAACGCGGGCCGAAGAACTCGCGAGCTATGCCTTTGATGACGACGGCACCCGCGCCGAGCGAGTCCACCTGATCCGCGCCGGCATTCTCGAACGGCCCTTGGGCGGCGCCATCTCGCAGGTACGCGCCGGCATGGAAGGCGTGGCGAATTCGCGCGCCGACAACTGGAATCGCCCGCCCATCGACCGCATGGCCAACCTGAACCTCGAGCCCGGCGACGCGACGATGGAGGAAATGATCGCCGGCATCGAGCGTGGCGTGATGATGGAAACCAACAGCTCATGGTCGATCGACGATTCGCGCAACAAATTCCAGTTCGGCTGCGAGCGCGGGCGGCTGATCGAGAACGGCAAGCTCGGGCCAGTCGTCAAGAATCCCAACTATCGCGGCATCTCGGCCAATTTCTGGCGCAGCTTAAAGCGGGTCGGCAATGCGGACACGTTGAAAGTGCTGGGAACGCCTCATTGCGGCAAAGGCGAGCCGTCGCAGGTCATTCGCGTCGGCCATGCCACGCCCGCGTGCGTGTTCGGCAACGTGGCCGTGTTCGGCGGAGAGTCATGATGAAAGACATCGCAAGGGAAGATGCCGCCATGGAGAATTATTTCCTGGCCCTGTCCCAGGTCATTGATGCTGCGCTGGCAACGGGCGAGCGTTACACCGCGTCGTTCGACGCCGAGCAGACCGATTTTGTGCGGATGAATCGCGGCAAGGTGCGCCAGCCGGGCAGCGTCGCGCAGCGGTACATCGCCGTGCGGCTGATTCGTGGCGCGCGTCACGCCAAGCATGTGCTGTCTTTGACCGGCGATCTCAAAGTCGACGGCGATGCGTTGCGGTCCGCGGTTACAGGACTGCGCGCGGCGTTGCCGGAGTTCGCCGACGATCCGCATTTGATGTTGCCCAAGGATATCCGCTCCAGTCGCTCGACCCGTGGCGGCCCCCTGCCGCCGGCCGAAAGGGTCATCGACGAAATCCTGGAGGCCGCCCGCGGTACCGACCTGGTGGGAATCTATGCCGCGGGCCCGGTATGGCGCGGCTTCGCCAATTCCGAAGGCCAGCGCAACTGGCACCAGTCCACGACCTTCAACCTTCAGTGGAGTCTCTATTTCCGGACCGACAAGGCAGTCAAGTCCGGCCACGCCGGATTCAACTGGGATGGTGCCGCGCTAACCCACAAGATGGCGGAAGCACGCGAACGCCTGAGCCTCATCAGCCGCCCCGCCAAGACGCTGGGCCCGGGAACCTACCGCGCCTACCTTGCGCCATCGGCGATGGAGGAAATCGCCAGCCTACTGTGCTGGAGCGGCTTCTCCGGACGCGCCCTGGCAACCCAGCAGAGCGCGCTGGCCCGGATGCGTTCTGGCGAGACGCTCGATGCGCAGGTTTCGATCGCCGAGGATACGGCGAACGGAGTCGCCCCGGAATTCCAGTCCGAAGGATTTGCGCGTCCCGCGAGTGTGAACCTGGTCGAGCGTGGCGCCCTGGTGGGCTCGCTCGTCAGCCCGCGCACGGCGCAGGAGTTCGGGCTCCCCGAAAACGGCGCCAATGGCGATGAATTTCCAGAGTCGCTGGTGATGGCAGGAGGCACCTTAGCCGAGAAGGATGCCCTCGAAGCGCTAGGTACCGGCCTCGCCATCGGCAACCTGCACTATCTCAATTATTCCGATCGTCCGGCATGCCGGATGACCGGCATGACCCGATTTGCGACTTTCTGGGTGGAAAACGGCCGGATCGTCGCACCCATCGATGTGCTGCGCTTCGACGACACGGGCTATCGCTTGCTCGGCTCGCAGCTGGAGGCACTGACGATGGAGACCGAATTGCTGCTCGACTCCGGCACCTATGGCGCGCGCAAGCTCATGAGTCTCAATTTGCCTGGGGCGCTGGTTTCGGAAATGGCGTTCACTTTATAGGCGAGCCGCCCCTTGTTCCTGAAGATCAAGAATCTGCTCAACGCGCAGGAGATCGCGCGACTCGTGGCACTGAGCCGCGAATTGCGCTTTGTCGACGGCCGGGTCTCGAATCCGGCCAACGTGACCAAGAGCAATCTTCAGGCGGATGCGGGCGACCCGAAGTATGCCGAGTCGGTGCAGATCGTCAGCGCCGCGTTTATGCGCTCGCGCGAGTTCATGGACTATACGATGCCCAAGCGCCTGGCGCCGCCGTTGCTGAGCCGCTACGAGCCTGGGATGAAATACGGTGCGCACGCGGACGCCGCAATCCTTCAAATCGGCAATGAACGATTGCGCTCGGACCTTTCCTGCACGGTATTCGTCAGCGACGCGTCGACCTACGAGGGCGGGGAGCTGGTGATCGTGGCGGGCAACCAGTCGCTGCCGTTCAAGGAGGCGGCGGGGACTGCCATCGTCTATCCGTCGACCACACTCCACGAAGTGGTCCCCATGCGGGCGGGTCAGCGCCTCGTATCGATCACGTTCGTCGAGAGCTTCATTGCCGACCAGCACCGCCGAATTCAGGTGTATGAACTCAACGAGATTGCCGCGCTGGAGGGAAACTCGATGCGCTGGGAAAGCCGCGTCCGCCTGGACGTCGTGCGCCAGAACCTGATGCGGATGTGGTCGACGACATGACCACGAGCAACGACGAGGATCGGCGCATACGGCAGATTTTCGAGTCGGCGAACCAGGCGTTTTCAGGCGGACAGGCGCAAGCCGCGGAGCGGATGCTGCAACAGGCGGAGTCAGAAGCTCCCGCGCATCCGCTGGTGCAGAACATGGTCGCGGGCCGGCTGCTCCGCGCGGGCAACCTGATGGGCGCAAAGGCGTTGCTGGAGCAGGCTGTCGACGCCGAACCATCCAATCCGATGTTGTGGCTCAATCTCGCCGGAGCACTGCGTGGTCTCGGGCACGCCGATGCGGAGATGGCGGCGCTCGACAAGTTGCTCAAGATCGAACCGCTCAATGTCCGCGCACTGTTGCAGAAGGGCTCGTTGCTCGAAATCAGGAAGGACTCGCGCGCGGCGGCGGCGGCCTACCGCGTCGCTCTGCGGATCATTCCCGAGGGATTCGAGCCGCCGCCGCAGATGCGGGCCATCCTGCAACATGCCAAGGAGGCGGTCGAAGGGAACGACAGGGCGCTCGAGGTCTTCGTGGAGGAGCGCCTGGAGGGCCTGCGTGCGCGCTACGCCGACCAGCCGCTCGATCGCTTCGAAGGATGCCTCGCCACGCTGCTGCGCAAGCGACGCATCTTCGCGCAGCAGCCGACTTTCATGTACTTTCCGCGCCTCGCGCCCGTCGAGTTCTACGACCGCAAGGATTTCCCGTGGCTCGACTCGATCGAGGCCGCAACGGACGACATTCGCGAGGAGCTGCTAAGCGTACTCTCCGACGGTCCCGAGGTGCTCGCTCCCTATGTCTCCCATCCGGAGGGCATGGCGGGCCGGTATCAGGAACTCAACAATTCGCGCCGGTGGGGTGTCTACTATTTTTGGCGCGAGGGCGTACCGGACAAGGACAACCTCGCACGCTGCCCGCGAACGGCTGCTGCGCTCGGGGCATGGCCGCGATGCGACGTGCCGGGCTATTCTCCTTCGGCCGTATTTTCCATACTCGACGCCAAGACGCGGATACCGCCGCATTCGGGCGTGAGTAACACGCGCCTGCTCGTGCACCTTCCATTGATCATCCCGCCGGGCTGCGGCTTTCGCGTCGGCGCCGAGGTGCGTGAATGGGTTCCGGGGAAGGCCTTCGTGTTCGACGACACGATGGAACACGAGGCGTGGAACGACAGCGATGTACCGCGCGCAGTGATGATCTTCGACATCTGGAATCCGTCCCTCACCGCGGCCGAGCGCGACATGGTCCGCACGTTGACCGTCGCAGTCGGCGAGTATTACGGCACCGGGACGCGCCACGGCGACTCGCTGTAATGCCCGGTGCGGGCGAACCGGCTGTACTCGACCAGATCAACACCGCGCTGCAGGTGTCGGACCTGTCGCGGGCGACCACGTTGGCGCGCGACGCGCTGGCGGCGGGCACGCTGCATCCGGTCCTCCTCAACTTGCGCGCCTACTGGTACGAAGGCCAGGGACGCGATGCCGAGGCCTTTGCGGACCTGCAGCATGCGCAGGCCCTCGCACCGAAAGACTTCGGCATACGCAACGCGCTCGGCCTTGCGCACGCCAGAAGCGGGCGCCATCGCGAAGCCATAGAGTGTTTCGACGCGGTCATCGCGCTCGCCCCCGATTTCGGACCCGCGCACTTCAACAAGGGCTGGGCCAGCGAGACGCTGGGTGAAATCCGCACCGCGCGCGAATGTTACGAGCACGCGCATCGGTTGATGCCGGGGAACCCCGACCCCCCCGCGGGGATGGCCGCGCTCGCGGCCAGACGGGGCGACTGGCCCGGGGCCAAGGTGCTCGCCGAGCGAGCGCTGGCGATCGATCCGGGGCACCCGATCGCGATCACGGCTCTGGCCGGCGCAGAACTCGCTGGGGGCCAGGCTGCCGTGGCCGAGTCCCGCCTGAAGGCCCTGCTCGGGCGGACGGACCTGTCGCTCCCCCATCGCTCGGCGGCTGATGGGCTGCTGGGCGACCTGCTCGACGCGCAAGGGCAGACAGCCGAGGCCTTCGCGGCCTACTCCACGGCGAACGAAGCCCTGAGAAGGCTGCATGCGGCCAGGTTCGAAGGACCCGGTATCGAAACGACGCCGATGTCATTGCGCTGGCTCACCACATTCTTCGAGGCGGCCGATCCTGCGGATTGGGTGGCCGAACCCGTCGGGTCCCTGCCCGACGCCACAGCACCGTTGGCGCATGTCTTCATGGTGGGTTTCCCGCGCTCCGGGACCACGCTGCTGGAACAGGTCCTGGGCAGCCATCCCGCCGTAGTGACGTCGAACGAGAAGCCGACGCTCGACGACGCCACGCGCGAGTTTCTCCGCACCCCGGGCGACGTCAAGCGCCTCGCCGCGACGCGCGGGGCCGGACTGACGCCGCACCGTGATGCCTATTGGCAGCGCGTGCAGGAGCACGGGATCGCCGTGGCCGGCCGCATATTCATCGACAAGCAGCCGTACTACACGCTGCAGCTCCCGCTCATCCTGCGGCTTTTTCCGCAAGCGAAGATCGTGTTCAGCGTGCGCGACCCGCGCGATGTGGTCTTGAGCTGTTTCCGCCGCCGCTTCCTGATGAGCGCGCCGAATTTTCAATTCCTTACGCTCGAAGGAGCGGCCGGGCTCTACGATGAGACGATGCGCCTGGCCCAACTCTATCGCGCCAAGCTGCCGCTCGACCTCTTGCAGTTGCGCCACGAGGACCTGGTTTCCGGCTTCGAGGAACGCGTCCGCGAGACGTGCGATTTCTTAGGACTGGCGTGGCAGGATTCCATGCGCGACTTCGCCACGCGCGCCAGGACGCAATCCATCACGACACCAAGTTCGGTGCAGGTCATGCAGGGACTCAATCGCGAAGGGATCGGCCACTGGCGGCGGTACCGCGACCAGATGACAACGGTACTTCCCATTCTCCAACCGTGGGTCGAACGGTTCGGCTACCCGGCGAACTGAGCGTCTGCCGGAGCGACGACGGGGTCCGTTTTTCTAAGTATCGCTACGCGCGCGCCTGCCCCGGGTGCCAGCCCTTGGGGATGGAAGCCAGCAGCCGCTTTGTGTACGGCTCGCGCGGGTTGCGGTAGATCTCGTCGGAGTTGGCGATCTCGACGATCTCGCCCTCGTTCATGACCATCACCTGGTCCGAGATGTATTTCACGACAGCCAGGTCATGCGAGATGAAGATGTAGGAAAGCGAGAACTCCTCCTGCAGATCCTGCAGCAGGTTCAGCACCTGCGCCTGCACCGACACGTCCAGCGCCGAAACCGACTCGTCGCAGATCAGGATGTCGGGTTTGAGCGTGAGGCAGCGGGCAATGGCGATGCGCTGGCGCTGTCCGCCGGAGAATTCGTGCGGATATTTGTAGAACGAGGCTTCCGGCAGGCCCACCTTCTGCAATAGCTCGAACGCGAGCTCCGTGCGCTCCTGCGCATTGCGCCCGATGCCGTGGATTTGCATCGGTTCAGTCAGGATCTGGCCGACGATGAAGCGCGGGTTCAACGACGCATACGGATTCTGGAAGATGATCTGGATGCGCCGCTTGTACTGCATGAATTCCTTGGGCGACATCGCGAGAATATCGCGGCCATCGAACAGCGCCTCGCCGGTGGTGGCCTCGTGCAGCCGCATAAGCGTCAAGCCGACGGTCGTCTTGCCCGAACCGGACTCGCCGACCAGTCCCAGCGTCTTGCCCTTGGCCAGCGAGAACGACACATCCTTCACCGCTTTGAATTCGCGCTTTCCGAAAAGTCCCTCGCGCGAAAAGAAACTCTTGCCCAGATTCTTGACCTCGAGCACGACCTTGTCGCCCGGATTGAGGCCACGCGTTCGCTCCTGCACGTCGCGCGGACCGCGTCCGTCGCCGCTCATGAAGTCGTCGATCACGGGCAGCCGCGCCGGCCTGCGGTCGATCTGAGGACGGCACTTGAGCAGCGCCTTGGTATAGGCGTCCTGCGGATTCTCGAACACCTGCTTGGCAGGACCCTGCTCTCGAATCTCGCCGTTGCGCATCACCACCACGCGATCCGCGATCTCGCCCACCACGGCAAGGTCGTGGGTGATGAAGAGCACGGACATCTGGTGCTTTTTTTGCAGCGCCGCGATCAGGTCGAGTATCTGTTTCTGGATGGTGACGTCGAGTGCCGTCGTCGGCTCGTCCGCGATGAGCAGCTTGGGTTCACAGGCGATGGCCATCGCGATCATCACGCGCTGCTGCTGGCCGCCGGACAACTGCGAAGGAAACATGTCGATGCGGCGTTCCGGTTCCGGGATACCGACCTCGGCCATCAACTCGATCGACCGCTTGCGCGCCGCCGCGCCACGCAACCCGACGTGCAGGTGGAGTACTTCCTCCAGCTGAAAGCCGACGGTGAACACGGGGTTGAGCGAGGTCATCGGCTCCTGGAAGATCATTGAGATGTCCGCGCCGCGCAAGGCACGCAGCTCCGCCTGCGGCATCCCGACGATATTGCGGCCGCCGAAGATGATCTGGCTCTTGCTGTCGATGATCGTGTTTTCCGGCGGCAGCAGGCCGAGGATGGCAAGGGACGTCACCGACTTGCCTGACCCCGACTCGCCGACCAGCGCAATCGTCGAGTTCTTCGGGATATCGAAGGAGATGCCTTTCACCGCCTCGAACGACGAGTGCTTATCCAGGCGGAACGTGACCCTCAGGTCGCGGATTTGCAACAGCGGATCAAGGGCGACGTCGGCGGCGTCCATGGGCTCTTCTACATCATTCCGTTTGTTGGTTCCGCAGGTTCGGCAGGTTCAGTGACCCGACCGCCCCTTGAGCTTGGGGTCCAGGGCGTCGCGCAGCGCATCCGTGAACAGGCTGAACGCGGTGACGAGCGTGGCCATCGCTAGGGTCGCCGCCACCAGCTGCCACCACTTGCCCAGAATCAATTCGTTCTGCGCCTCGTTGAGCATCGAACCCCAGGACACCACGTCAACCGGCACGCCGAATCCCAGGAAGGAAAGGATCACCTCGGCCTTGATGAATCCGACCGTGAGGATGGACAACTGGACGAGCACGACGTGCGAGACATTCGGGAAGATATGCAGGAACATCTTGCGGCCGTGCGAGGCGCCGAGCGCGTCGGCCGCCATCACGTATTCGCGTCCCTTGTGCTTCAGGTACTCCGCACGAATGAGGCGGAACACGCCGCTCCACCCTGTGAGTCCCAGGATGAGGACAATGGTGAAGGTACCTTTTTGTTGGAGCACCGCCGCCACAGCGAGGATCAGCAATAGGTAGGGAATCGAACTGAAGACGCTGTAGAACCAGTTCAGCAGATCGTCCACCCAGCGCCCATAGTAGCCGGCAAACGCACCCAACACCGTGCCGATAAACACCGCGACGACGGCGGCCGCGAGGCCGACGAAGATCGAGGTTTCCGAGCCCTTGATGGTCTTGGCAATGATGTCGCGGCCCCACTTGTCGCCGCCGAACGGCAACGTGGCGCGGCGCTCCTCCGCAGCCGGGACGTCCTTGGCATTGGCCTGGCCGGAGCGGATATCCTTCATGACGTCCGCCAGCGGATCGACGACCTTGTTCTCGTCCACCACGGCAGCAGACGCGGAAACCGCCGAATCGGCGGCTTTGGTGCCCTTGAGTTCGTTGATCACATCGGCAAGCGGATCGACCACGGTGGAGTTGAACGCGCTGCCCGGCGTCGGGCCCAGATGGGTCGGCTCACCGGTGCCCGAGGGCAACGGCGCCGGCGTGGGCGCATCGGCCGCGCCGAGCGTAATCCAGGACGGTGGCGCGTAATTGATGCCCACCTCCTTCGCCCAATCCTTGGCGACAAGTCCCAAGCCCGACACGACCATCAGCAGGATGAACGCGGCGACGATCGCAAGCGAGACCATCGCCACGCTGTCCGTTTTCAGGCGTCGCCACGCCAGCGTCCACAGTCCCGGCGAAATGGTGTGCTGCACTTCGCGCACTAAGGAAGCGGAGGGATTGAGGGCGGTATCGATGGGCATGGCCGCCGCTTATTTCAACTGGACCCGCGGATCGACGGCCTTGTACATCAGGTCAGCGAGCAGGTTGGTTGTGATCGTGGCGAACGCGACGTAGACCGTGATGGCCTTGATGACCGGAAAGTCCGAACGCTCGACCGCGAGGATCACCTCACGCCCGATTCCCGGTATCGAAAAGAAGCGCTCGATCAGGAACGAACCCAGCAATAGTCCCGGCAGCTCCGCCATGAGGTTGGTGATGATCGGGATCGAGGCATTGCGCAACACGTGGATCCACATGATGCGATTTTCGCCCACGCCCTTGGCGCGCGCCGTGCGCACGTAATCCTGGTTGATCTCGTCGAGCACGAAGGTGCGGTACAGGCGCAGGTTGGGCGCGATGCTGACGGTCAGGCCGATCAGGATGGGCAGCGATGCGTACTTGATCAGATTTTCCCAGAAGTCGTTGCCCCAGCCCTGCACGGGAAACCAGCCCAGCTTGTAGGCGAAGACATACTGGAAGACGATGATGTAGACCAGGATCGAGATCGACAGGCCGATGGTGCAGATGATCATGACCATGCGGTCAGTCAGCGAGCCACGGACATAGGCCACCGCAAGCGCCAGCCCGACGGCGATGATCGTCTGCAGGATCAGCAGCGGAACCAACACCGTCAGCGAAGGGCCGAGGCGTGTGGCCAGGATGTGCGAAACGCTTTCGTTGGTGCTCCAGGACGCGCCGAAATCGGCAGTCAGGATCTGCTTGATGAAAATCCAGAGCTGCACGTAAAACGGTTGATCCACGCCCAACTGGCGGCGGATGTTGTCGATCTGTTCCTGGTTGGAGATCTTTCCAGCCAGCACATATGCCGGATCGCCACCCACCCAGTTGAACAGCAGGAACACGAGCAGGACCACCCCGAGCATCGTCGGGGCCATCTGCCATAGTCTCCTGATGATATAGGCTGCCATATTGCCGTGTTCTCGTGTCCGGCCGGTTTTTCGCTTCGGTCTTCGCTTCCGCTGCCAGGGCGGGAGGCTACTTGGCCGCGGGTGCCACGTCCAGATATTGCCACTGCGCGCGCAGGATCGGGTGCTTCCGGTAGCCTTCCACGCGCGGCTGGATCAGCTGGTTGC
>JBDTPJ010000094.1:0-14712 GCA_039932755.1 Betaproteobacteria bacterium | reverse complement strand
TTGGTGAGCATGTCGTTCAGCACATGCCGCTCCGTCGGCGAATCGTCGACGATGAGGATCTTTCTGATGGCCATGGCTCCTACCCTGTTCTGCACCCCGGCAAATTCACGCACCCTTTCCGGCGCGTGTAGATCAGTGGCCACCATCAGGCAGCCGCGCGATTGACGTGCGCGGCGACCGCCTTGAGGAGGCTTTCTTTTGTGAAAGGCTTGGTCAGGTACTGGTCCGAGCCGACCATCCGGCCCCGAGCCCGGTCAAACAGGCCATCCTTCGAAGACAGCATGACTACGGGTGTGCGCTGGAACTTGCCGTTTTTCTTGATGAGCGCGCAGGTTTGGTACCCATCCAGGCGCGGCATCATGATGTCGACGAACACGAGGTCGGGTTGGTGGTCGGTGATCTTGGCCAGAGCGTCAAAACCATCGTCGGCCAGTATTACCGTACAACCCGCCTGCAACAGGAAAATCTCGGCACTCCGGCGAATGGTGTTCGAATCGTCGATCACCATCACCTTTACGCCCTGCAATGGATTTGACTCCGCCAATTATTTCACCTTGCCCCATACGGCGACGATTGCGGCGACACCCAATGGCGCCCGCACTTGTCGTGTTCAAGTTTGCCACGGTCCAAGCGAACTGACTAGAGCATAAAGCTTGCCGGAATAGGCTTGCGACACGTCATTCGCCCAAAATGCAACACGGCGGCAATTTTCGGGACACTGTCCTGACGCGGCGCGGCAGGGTTTGCCGTCGCAGGGCGGGTCGCGACCGGACTTTCAGGGACCGAGGAACATCCGATAGGCAGGATTGTCCGTTTCGTCCACGCAGGTATAGCCTAACTGGTCCAAAAACCGACGAAAATCGGCCTTTTCGGCCGTAGGGACCTGCATGCCCACAAGGACCCTGCCATAGTCCGCGCCGTGGTTGCGATAGTGGAAGAGACTGATGTTCCAGCCCGCGCTCATGCTGTTCAGGAAGCGCATCAGCGCACCCGGGCGTTCGGGAAATTCAAAGCGGTACAGGATTTCGTCCTTCGCCGCGGGGGCGTGGCCGCCGACCAGGTGCCGCACGTGCAACTTGGCCATTTCGTTGTCGGTGAGGTCGAAGGCCTCGATCCGGTGGCGATGAAACAGGGCGAGCAATTCGCGCGACTCGCGACGATCAACCACTTCCACGCCGACGAAAAGATGCGCTGCCTTCGCATTGGCAAAGCGGTAATTGAATTCAGTGACGCTGCGTTTTCCCAGCAAGGCGCAGAACTCGCGGAAGCTGCCCGGGCGTTCGGGGATGCTCACCGCAAAGATCGCCTCGCGCGCCTCGCCCAACTCTGCACGCTCCGCGACGAAGCGCAGGCGGTCGAAGTTCATGTTCGCACCGCCGGCGATTGCCACCAAGGTGCGCTCGTGGACTTTGTGCTGGCTGCACCAGGTCTTCATCCCGGCGATCGCAAGCGCTCCCGCGGGCTCCAGTATCGAACGCGTATCCTCGAACACATCCTTGATGGCCGCGCAAGTCGCATCGGTGTCGACGCGGACCATGGCATCGACGTACTGACGCGCGAGTCGGAAGGTTTCCTTGCCGACTTGCTTGACCGCCACCCCATCGGCGAAGAGTCCCACATGCGCCAGGGTTACCCGGCGGCCCGCCGCAAGCGAACGTGTCATCGCGTCTGAATCGACCGGCTCGACGCCGATGACCTTGATTTCCGGTCGCACGCACTTGACATAGGCCGCGATGCCCGAGATGAGTCCCCCGCCGCCCACGGCGACAAAGATCGCCTCGACGGGACCCTGGCACTGGCGCAGGATTTCCATGCCCACCGTGCCTTGACCGGCGATCACCTCGGGGTCGTCGTAGGGGTGCACGAACGTCGCGCCTGAAGCCTTCTGCAGTACCAGCGCACGCGTGTAGGCGTCCGAGTAGGAGTCGCCGTGCAACACGACCTTGGCGCCGCGCGCCTCGACTGCGGCAATCTTGATGTGCGGCGTCGTTACCGGCATGACGATGGTCGCCTTGCAACCCAGCGTCTGCGCGGCCAGTGCCACACCCTGTGCATGATTGCCGGCCGATGCGGCGATCACCCCCTTCGCACGCTGCATGGGCGTGAGGTGCGCCATCTTGTTGTACGCGCCGCGCAACTTGAACGAAAACACCGACTGCTGATCTTCGCGCTTCAGCAATACGCGATTGTGAAGACGGCGCGAAAGCGTGGGTGCCACGTCGAGCGGGGTTTCGACGGCGACGTCGTAGACCTTGGCGGTCAGGATTTTTTGCAGATAGTCGATAGGCATGGCGGCTGTGGACAATGCGGGACCCTGAATTCCTCCGAGCCTAGCAGAAAGTGCAGCATGCGTGCCGCAGCTCACCGCGCAGGCGCGACGGAGCGTATCCCGCGCGATCCACTTTCCTGCTAGGCTTTAGCGAGCCGCTTTTGCCCGCCTGTTTTCCCAACTGAATACTCTTTCATTTTCCCGGTCGCGTTCCTTCGGCTTCCTTACCTTAATGTCCTGCCTCCCGGTCCATGCCGCATTCCACGCAACGTCAACGCAAGGCTCCCGCGGCACCGGCCACGCTCGCCGTCGTTGACCTGGGCTCGAACAGCTTCAGGCTCGAGGTTGGACGCGTGGAGGGCAACCAGATTTTTCGCCTGGATACCTGGCGCGAAACGATTCGCTTCGGCGCCGGCATGGACGACCAGGGGCGCCTGACCACCGTCGCGCGCCGCGCCGCACTCGCCTGTCTCACCCGCTTTCACGAGCGACTTTCGGGGCTGCACCCCTCCGCTGTGCGGGCCGTCGCCACCAATACATTTCGTGTCGCGAAGAACGCCGCCACGTTCCTGCCCCGGGCCGAAGCAGCGCTAGGTTTTCCCATCGACGTGATCGCCGGCCATGAGGAAGCGCGCCTCATCTACCTGGGCGTTGCGCACGTGCTCTCGCCGTCTCCATCACCGCGGCTGGTGATCGACATCGGTGGCGGCTCGACCGAGTTCATCATCGGCCGCGGCTTGACGCCCGAGCGCCTGGAGTCGCTCAAGTTGGGGTGCGTCAATATCTCGCAGCGTTTTTTCCCGGATGGCTCGCTGCGCGCCGACCAATTCGTGGCTGCCGAGACGCACGCACGCGCGGAAATCGAGGCGATAGCCAAGGAGTTTGGCCGCGAGCACTGGCATGAAGCCTATGCATCTTCGGGCACCGCATTGGCCCTCGCGGCGATTCTCGAAGAGAACGGATTGTCCTCGGGCGGGATCACGCCGGACGGACTTGCCCGCTTGCGCAAACGGATGGTGGGCGCGGGCCACATGGGACGGCTGGACCTTGCGGGAGTCAAGCCCGAGCGCGCACCGGTATTGCCGGGGGGGTTCGCGATCATGGCCGCGGCCATGGCGGAACTCTGCGTGCCGCGACTCAATCCCGTGGGCGGCGCATTGCGCCTGGGCGTCCTCTATGACCTCCTGGGCCGCGCCGGTCACCAGGACAGTCGGGTGGTCACCGTCGACCGCTACATCGACCGCTACCATGCGGACCGCGTGCACGCGCTGCGGGTCGCCGCCATGGCCAAGGCGCTCTATCTCAAGGGAGCTCCCCGGCCCGACCCCGCGGTCGCGCAACGCGTCGAATGGGCTGGCCTTCTGCACGAGATCGGCTACACCGTCTCGCATATCGGTTACCACAAGCACGGGGCCTACATTCTGGAGAACGCCGACATGCCGGGATTTTCGGCGCAGGAACAGCGGCAACTCGCGCTCCTCGTCCATGGCTGCCGCGGCGGACTGTCGAAGATGGAACCGGTACTGCACGACACCGACATGCTGGCGCAGGTGCTCGCATTGCGCCTGGCTGTGTTGTTCCATCACGCGCGCCGTGCGATAGACGCGCCACGAATCGCACTCCGATCCGCGCGCACGATTCATTTCGGCGTCGCAGCGCGCTGGTTGAAGCATCATCCGCTGACGCTGCACCTGCTCATCAAGGAGCGCGAAGAATGGACTGCGCTGGGTGTGCGATGGCGGTCAAAGTGACGCGGTAAACCTCGCCTGCCCAGCGAAAAGGCGAGACGATCAAACGAATTCTGGCGGCACCATGACTTTCAACACGACTGCCGCTCCACCCTCCCGAGCGCGGTTGGATAACCACCATACCGCTCCCTTGCGCACCGACCAGTAAGACTCTTCGCCGGAAAGCAGGAAGGAGACCACGGCGCCTATCGTGGGCTGGTGGCCGACGATCAGCACCGGCTCGCGCGAATCGGGCCAGTTCGCCGCCGCGAGCACCGCGCTGACGCTCGCGCCCGGCGCCAGCTCCGGGACGGTCCTGGATTTTCTTTGCAGCGCGAGTGCGGTCTGTTGCGCGCGATCGGCTGGAGACACCAGCACACGACAGGTATCGGGCAAATGGGAGTCGAGCCATTCGGCCATCCGCTCGGCTTGCTTGACGCCTTTGGACGTGAGCCGGCGCCCGAGGTCGGGCTCTCCGGCTTCCGCTTCGGCATGACGCCACAGGATCAGGTCCATCAGGAATCTCCGTCCGGTGTTCGCATTGCGGCCAACAATGCATCCTGCGCGGAACGCGCACGCGCGCCCCGGCGTCTCTTCACTTTGGTCCAGCTGGCGTCGGAGTGTAGTTCCCACGCGTCGACATTATCGGAAAGGTAGGCGCGCAGTCCTTCGTCGACCACGCGCTTGCGCAGGATCGGATCGCGTACGGGAAATGCCACTTCGACCCGGCGAAAGAGGTTGCGGCCCATCCAGTCGGCCGATGCGAGCCAGACATCGGGGTCGCCGTCGTTGCCGAAGAGCCAGACGCGATGGTGTTCCAGGAAGCGACCAAGGATAGAGCGGACGCGGATGTTCTCCGACATTCCGGGGACGCCGGGCCGCAATGCACATGCTCCGCGGATGATCAGCTCGATCTTCACGCCCGCGTTGGATGCGGCGTAGAGCGCACGGATCACCCCTTCCTCCACCAGCGCGTTCATCTTGGCGACGATGAGCGCGGGCTTGCCCTCCTTCGCATTCCGCGTTTCACGACGGATCATATCCAGCACGCGCCGGTGCATGGTGAAAGGGGCCAGCAGCACGCGCTTCATCCGCGCCGCCCTGGCCAGGCTGGTGATGTGCAGGAATACTTCGTTCACGTCCGAACAGATATCGGGGTCCGCCGTGAGCATGCCGAAGTCCGTGTAGAGGCGCGTCGTGCGCGGGTGATAGTTGCCGGTGCCCAGGTGCGCATAGGGCACCAGGCGCGAATCGCCCCGGGGGTCGTCCTCGCGCCGCAAGAGCAGGGCCAGCTTCGCGTGTGTCTTGAGGCCAAACACACCGTAAACCACCTGCGCGCCCGCGCGCTCCAGGCGTTCAGCCCAGTTGATGTTTGCCTCCTCATCGAAGCGTGCCATCAATTCCACCACGACCGTAACTTCCTTGCCACGCTTGGCGGCCTCGATGAGCGCTTCCATCAGCACCGAATTCACGCCCGTGCGATAGACCGTCTGCTTGACCGCAACGACGCTTGGGTCGTCTGCGGCGCACCGAATGAATTCGACGACCGGCTCGAACGATTGGTAGGGATGGTGCAGCAGGATGTCCTGCTGTCGGATGGCTGAGAGAATGTCCGGCGCATTGCGCAAGCTTTCGGGAAGTCCGGGCACGAAGGGCGTGAACTTCAGCTCGTCGATGTCGACCTGATCGATCAGCGACGACAGGCGCGCCACATTGACCGGACCGTCGCACCGGTACAGGTCGGATTCGGTCAGATCGAATTGCTGCAACAGGAATTGGGCGATGGGTGCGGGACACGATGTGGCGACTTCAAGGCGCACGGCCGAACCGAACTGGCGCTCCCCCAGTTCCCCTTTCAACGCCTGGCGCAGGTTCTTGACTTCCTCTTCGTCGATCCACAGATCGGCGTCGCGGGTCACCCGGAATTGCGAGTAGCTCACGACTTCGCGGCCGGGAAAGAGCTCGTGCAGATGGGCGTGAATCACCGACGACAGCATGACGAAGTCGTTATCGCCGCCACTTACCTCGCGCGGAATCTTGATGATCCGCGGCAGCACGCGTGGCGCCTTGACGATCGCTATGCCGGTGTCGCGGCCAAACGCGTCGTGCCCGGTCAGCTGGATCACGAAGTTGAGGCTCTTGTTGACCACCTGCGGGAACGGATGCGCCGGGTCGAGTCCGATCGGCGTAAGCAACGGCCGCACCTCGCGCTCGAAATATTTCGCCGCCCACGCCGTTTCGGCCGCGCTGAATTCCGTGCGCCGAATGAGGCGCACACCCGCCTGGTCGAGCGCCGGCAGGACCTGTTCATTGAGCACGCGGTACTGGTCGGCAATCAGCGCACGGGCACCGCTGCCCAACTGCGTGAACAGTTCCCGCGCCTCCTGCAAGGTCATTCCTGAAAGTGGCACCTTGGCACGCACCTGCTCCTTGACGCCGGCAATGCGGATTTCGAAGAACTCGTCCAGATTGCTGCCGACAATGCACAAATAGCGCAGGCGCTCGAGCAGCGGAACCGTCGGGCTTTCCGCAAGCGCCAGCACCCGGCGATTGAATTCGAGCAGCGACAGTTCGCGATTGATGGGTACGGGAACAGGCAAGGTCACGGCTTCGGGAACGTCCAAAGGCGCCGCGTCTCCGGCGGGGAGCGGCAGCGCGGGATGCTCGACAGTGGATTGGTCCATCAGGGTCGCAGTCGGTTGTTACGAAGCCGTGACAGGAGGCATTTGTTTCATGACGCGAGAAGTACTGGGTTCAGTTGCGCGGGTGAGACCGCGAGCCAGAGACAGCGACCCTTGGTTTCGCGATCGAGCGCTTCCAGATACAACCGGTGCGCTTCCGCCTCCTCCGATGTCGGCGCAATGACGCGCAACATCGGCCGGTTGGCAAGTGCGGCGATCGTCTCCGGAGTCACGGCAATCGAAGGCCCCGCCCCCATGTCGATGGTCAGCGACTCCTGGCCCCGCGTCATAGCGAGATAGACCTCGGCCAGCAGTTGCGCGTCGAGCAGGGCACCGTGCAAGGTGCGGTGGGCGTTGGAAACCCCAAAGCGTTCGCACAGCGCATCGAGATTGTTGCGCTTTCCAGGAAACGATTCGCGCGCCAGCGCCAGCGTGTCGATCAGCCCACAGTAGACCTGTGTGCAGGCGGGCAGCTTGGCGTAATCGAACTCGCGGTCGAGGAATCCCACGTCAAACGGCGCGTTGTGGATGATCCAGGTCGCGCCCCGCGCGAAGTCCAGGAACTCTGCGGCAATGTCGGCAAACCTCGGCTTGCCCTTCAAGTCTTCCCAGGTCATGCCATGTACTTCGGATGCGCCGGCGTCGATTTCCCGTTCGGGGTCGACGTAGATCTGAAGGGTTCGACCCGTAGGCCGGCGGTCGACCATCTCCACCGCAGCGACCTCGATGATGCGGTGGCCAAGCTTGGGGTCGAGGCCCGTGGTTTCGGTATCGAGGATGATCTGGCGCATGCCGTCATTCTACTGCCCGTGGCATTGACGGGTCCGCGAGGCTCTTTGGAGCGTCGCCGCAGCGACGATCAACTATCTCGCACCGCCACTATTGCTGCGGCGCAACAATCCGCGCGAGGGCCTTGCGTATAACTGAACACAGGACCGAAGTGCGAGCATCGCACCCAAACCTCTCTTTGACGGCCGTCGCGTTGATCGCGGTCTTCTCAGTGCTATTTGCGCTGGAACATCTTGCTCCGTTAACCGACGCGAGCGACCTCGGGATCAGTGAACGTCGCCCTGTGAAATGAAGCTTGGTCGCCGGGCGTTTGCTGCGTACTCAGTCCCCGAGCGCGCCGCCGCAGCTACTGCCCTGCCCGGCGGTACAGCCGTAGCAGTGATCGGCGACGCGGATCGTCCGACCGGTCAGCGTCGAGACATCGAGTTGCGACAAGTGCGTACGTGGAAGATGGCCTTGCGCCAGCGGCAGGCCAAGCATCTGGTTGAAATCACAGTCGTAGACGAAGCCCTGCCAGTCGATGCTCACCAGGCTGCGACACATTACGTTCTGCACGTTGGCCGGCTGGTAGGCGTCGCGCAGCAAGTCCATGTATTCCCCAAACCGCCCCTGGGAGATTAGCGCGCTGCCGAAGCGTTGAATCGGCATGTTGGCGAGCGTGTAGAGGCGATTGAACACGATTCCGTATCTGCCGCCGAGCTCGCGCTTGTAGTCAATTTCCAGACCCGCCTGTGGCGGCGGCAGTGTCGGACCCTGCGGATTGTAGACGAGGTCGAGCACGAGCCCGCGTGCCGTATCGCCGTAACCCAGCGTATTGAGCCGTCGCACGCCGCGAATGCTGGCATCGAATACACCTTTGCCTCTTTGCCGGTCCACGTTGTCCTCGATATAGCAGGGCAGCGAAGCAACGACCTCGACCTGCTCGCACGCCAGGAATTCGGCCAAACCGTCCTGGCCGGGTTCTTCGAGAATTGTGAGATTGCAGCGGTCGATGACGCGCGCCCCGGATGCACGGCCGCGCGAGACGAGTTCGCGAAAATTTGGATGCAGTTCGGGCGCGCCGCCGGTGATGTCAAGCGTCGCAATTCGGTGCTTCGCGAGGAACGCCAGCACCGCATCGATGTTTTGCCGCGACATCTCCTCAGTGCGGTTGGGGCCAGCGGCCACGTGGCAATGCGTACAGGATTGATTGCAGCGATACCCCAGATTGACCTGAAGGGTCTCCAGCGCGCCGCGTTGAATTGCGGGGAAATCCGACTCTCTCAACAGAGGAAGTGTTGCGTGCATAGTTGTCCCTGTGCTTACCTTCTCATCCCTTCATTATGCCCATCGCGCCCCGACGCTCCGATGCCCGTCGGAATCCGGGAACGCGGCTGCCGGTGCCCGAGAGCCGGAAACTCACTTGACCAGCCGCGTGTCGGGGTAGGCGGCGTGCCATCCGAACCAGAACGCGCGATGCGCCGGCAAACGCTTGCGCGCCTCTCCACGCGGCCCCACCAGTCGTGCTTCCGTAACCTTCCAGACCTCGCCCTCGCGATCACGCGCCACGTCGCTGCCATTCCAGCTCTGAATCGCCGGATCGCGCGCTTCGTAGACGCGGTTGGCGCCACTTGCGTCGGTGAGGACGACAAAATTCACCGCGTCGATGCGGTCGTGGTATACCGGATGCGCGGCCAGGAAATCAGCGGCGATGGCGAGTTGCGCACCGGTCGCCTCGGCAGCACGAACTGCCAGAACTTCCGCCTTGTTCGGCAGGCGGTTATCGAGCTTGGGCACGTTGAACATGAGCCGCTCCGTGGCGAAATAGTCACGATACGCAGCACCTTCGCTGTAGTCCCGCTGGTAGCCGGTTTCGAGCGAGAGCACACGCGTTTCCGGATGCCGGCGGCGCCATTCCCCCCAGGTCGTCGTCACGACATACAACGGTTCGAGGACAATGCCTTTGCCCACCAGCGCACCGACCACCGGCGTGCCGGTCAGCGTCGACCACAACGACTTGGTCGCGGCGTCGTACATCAGTTTGTTGGAGCGATAGAGAAATCCACTGGTGCCGAGTTCATGATGCTTGCCGCCGATGGTGGTTTCGTACAGGATCATCGAGCCGCAAAGCGTGCAGTAGACGCCGTTGAGTTCACGCCCGGCGATCGTATCCTTGACCATTTCGTGCCATGCGAGAATGCGCTTGGGATAGGCGCGCGCGTCGCCGTCGATATCAACACCGAACACGACGTTGGCGTCCTGCAGATAGGTCGCATCGCGGGCGGCGAGCATCTTCGGATGCTGCAGGGGCGGAATGCCGTCGCGGCGCACACCTCCCCAGCGGATTTCGTCGAGCCGGATGATCGACTTGGGACGATTCTCGAAGTATTCGCGAAAGCTCGGGTCGAGCTGCGCATAGAGCCACGCTTTGAATTCGGCGTAGTCCGGAAACTCACCGGGATCGATTGACCACAGCCATTCGTACCAACCGTTGAGGTCCCCGCCATAGGTGCGACTCGAAATTTTTTCCAGTTGCCCGACGATGCCTCGCTGCACAACGGGCAAGGCAACGAATGGCAGCAGATCGAGCAGCGGTGCCGCGTAGGCATTGTCCCAATGCTCATCGATGCGCTTGAGCGCAGCCAGCGCCTTCGCTTCGTCGTTTCCGGCCACGCTGTAGAAGACCCCGAGTGGCAGGCTCGCGTCGCGGCGGGAAACCGTCGGCGCAGCAACGGCGCATGTGATAAATAGCATCGAGGCGACCAGCAAGTGGAAGACCCGGTGGATGATTCCATCCCGCCGCAAGACCATCTGCCCGAGCAGAACACTCGTCACGCGCCGGTGGCGCGAATCACGGCTCATGCCGCGCAAGCTCACTTGGCGACGGTGGCCTGAGCAATTGCCGTTAGCGCCTGTTTCATATTGCCCGCCACCGGGCATTGTGGCGCGCCGTGGCGTTCAGCCAGATAGCTCGGATCGTTAAGCCCTAGCCAGACCGTCCCCGATGCGTCTTCCCACACCAGCGCCTTCTGGGGCAGGTCGATACCGACCGTTTGACTGCATTGCATGAACGGAGTGCCGCCCTGCGGATTGCCGAATATCAGCACCTCGGTGGGCCGGAGTTGTTGGCCGATTTTCGCGGCACCCGCGGCGTGATCGACCCGGGCAAACACCGTCATGCCTTTCTCCTTGAGCACGACCTCCAGGCGGTCCATTGTCTCTTTGGGTCCATAGGAACTCTTGACAACAATGAGTCCGTCGGCGGCCCAAACTACGGGCGCGGCAATGAGCAAAATCGTAAACGCCAAAGTCTTGAAGCGCTTCATCGTGGGTCCCTTCAATGAGAAGTGCGATAGGCATCAATGGCGATTGAATGGACAGGGGGGTCGAACAATCGATATCTGCTTATGGATCGCCTAACTAAGTTCGTTGGACAAGGGTAGATGGTTACAACGTTCGGATACCGTTTGCGACGATCGCGATATTGGCATTTTTTGTTGATGGGGATCGTCCGTGCCTTTGGTAGACCAAAGGCCGCATTCGAATTTGCACTGGTCGCATCGAGCGTGCCGAATGCGGTGGATGCAATTGTCGCGGCAAGATTGCGCCAGCATGGGGACGACGACGAGATCGTCCAGATTCTCGGCGTGATCGCGCTAAGGCGTGGCTAGCGCCGGTACTTTTGGATAGTGGACTGGATCTCCTGGATCGCGTGCTCGATCTCATCGTCCGTCAGGTCGCGCTGTGTCCCCTTGCGGTCCGTGAGCGTCAGCGTCCGGTCGATCTGCGTTTCAAATTCGCCCAAGCCCAGCGTCTCGGTGATGGTGGTCGACGGCTCGTCCGTCAGCGTTTCCGGACCCCAGCGGACCACGATGGCGGACAGGTTGTCGCCATCGGATCCGCCGCGCTTCTCGCCCTCGCGCATCATCTGCGGCGCGGTCTTGAGGATGGGCGTGGAAGTCAGCCACGTTGCCATTTCCTTCTGGTCGAGCACGGCCCAGAGGCCATCGGTGCACATCACGATGATGTCGCCATTGCGCAGCGGCGTACGCCGCGACAGGTCGATTACCGGATCGACGAGCCCGCCCAGGCAGCTGAAGATCTTGTTGCGATCGGGGTGATCGATGACCTCGTCGACACCGATGATGCCCTGGTCCACGAGGTACTGAACCTTGGAATGATCCTTGGTGGCACCGATCAGCCCGCCCTGCCGGAACAGGTAGAGCCGCGAATCGCCCACGTGCGCCCAGTAGGCGTGGCCGGCCTGCACGATCGTGCACACACATGTGGTGCGCGGCGTTTCGAGCATTGAGAACTGGTTGGCGTACGACCCGAGCGCGGCGTGCGCGCGCAGCATCGTGTCCTGCAGAAACTTGAGCGGATTCTTGAGGACGGGCTTGGCCTCCTGCTGGAAGCGCTCGATGAACAGGCGCACGGCGATCTGCGCGGCGATCTCTCCGCCCGCGTGTCCGCCCATGCCGTCCGCAATCACGAGCATCAGTGTGTCCCGGCTATAGGTATAGGCAAGCCGATCCTGGTTGACCTTGCGCGAACCCTTAAGGGATTCCTGGAAAATCGTGAAGCGCATACGACTGGCTTATGCGCCGATTTGCGAAAACAGCATCTTCTTGAGATTGCCCATGAACGTTAGCTTGCGCTTCGTTTGGGGGATGTCACGAATGGCCTTTTGCAATGCAAATACACTCTGGGGCCGTTCGAGCGGGTCGAGCCGCAGGCACCAGTCGATCACTTCGAGGATGTTCTCGGAATACTGCCCAGCCCAAATTTTCTTGGCCGAGACCAGGTGATCCTCTTGTACTCGTGCATCGGCGGCCTGCGGTGCAAAGGCAGCGAGGCATGCGAACATCGACGCGCCGACGCCATAGACGTCGGTCCATGGTCCCAGGCGATCCGGCTCGCGATATTGCTCCGGTGCCGCAAATCCTGGCGTGTACATCGGCGCCAACTTGGGACGCGCGCTGGTCAGCGTCTGCCGCGCCGCGCCGAAGTCGAGCAGCACCGGCGTGCCGTCGGTGCGCAGGTAGATGTTGGCGGGCTTGATGTCCAGATGCAGCAGCTTGTGCGTGTGCACCTCGCGCAGTCCGTTCAGCAAATGCATGAACACGTGGCGAACCAGGCGCTCGGACATCTGGTCCTGGCGCATCTGGATCTGCTGCTGCAGCGTGCGCCCGCGTTCATAGCGCATCACCATGTACACGGTTTCGTTGGCGCGGAAAAAATTCAAAACGCGCACGACGTTCGGATGGTTGATCTTGGCGAGCGCGCGGCCTTCCTCGAAGAAGCACTTCATGCCGTATCGGAACGAAGTGAGATTCTCGGCCGAGCTGGCGCGCACGATATCGCCCTCGGTACGCAGCACCAGCGAGGACGGCAGGTACTCCTTGATGGCAACAGGCGCGCCAGTTTCGTCGAAGGCGCGATAGACGATGGAAAAGCCGCCACGGCTGATCTGCCGGTCGACCCGGTAATTCAGGAGTTGATACCCTCCGACGAGGGCCTGGTTGGTGACGGGCATCTTTGCAATGTTCCGATTGTTCCGGTGCGACAAACTGCTGTTGTATCCAACTTGGGCGGGCCGGAATTGGGGCCGCCTGCACACTTTCGATTGAAAACAAGCGCAAATCGCGTGCCAGTCGCCATCCGCCGAACTTGCGCCAAGACCGGTTAGCGCTTACATTCTCGGCAACCCGGCAGCCAAAGTAAAGGAAACGTCCCTGCGAGCCCAGTAAATGCTTGCAAATACGTCTCCTGAAAGGGAAATGGTGCCCCAACGTCGCCGGAACCTGACGTTTCACGGCCTTCTGAAGGCTTCCCATGATCCTCAGCATGACCGGCTTTGCAGCGGAGGCCGCCGAATTGCCGGGCCTGTCCGTATCGGTGGAATTGCGATCCGTGAATCACCGCTACCTCGATGTCACGGTAAAGCTCCCGGACGAACTTCGGCAACTTGAACCCGTCCTGCGCGAGAAGCTTGCCGCTGCGCTGAAGCGAGGCAAGGTTGAATGCCGCGTGGCCACGGGCCGCTCTGCGCCGGGCGCCGCGACGTTGGCGATCGACGACACGCGAGTCAAGCAGTTGGCCGGCGCCGCGGCCCAGGTGCAGCGCGTCGTGCCTGCCGCCGTCTCCCTTTCCGTCCACGAGATCCTGCGCTGGCCCGGCGTCATGGCCGAACCTTCCGTTGCACCCGAAGAGCTCGCCGCGACCGTCACTGCGCTCGTCGACCGCGCGTTGACCGACCTCGCCGCATCGAGGCGGCGCGAAGGCGCCAAGGTCGAGGAGGTGTTGGAAGCCAGTTGCGCCGGAATCGAAGCCCAGATCGCGCGCGTGACGCCACGTATCCCGATCATCCATGCCGCGTTCAATGACAAGCTTGCCGCGAGGCTCAAGGAAGCGGGTCTCGACCCGAATGAAGATCGGCTGAAGCAGGAATTTGCGTTGTTTGCGACCAAAATCGACGTGGCCGAGGAACTGTCCCGACTATCCACGCATGTCGCCGAGGTCCGGCGCGTCCTCGGTGCCGGCGGAAATGCCGGAAAGCGCCTGGATTTCCTCGCGCAGGAATTGCATCGCGAGGCCAACACCCTCGGCAGCAAATCGGTGGATGCGGAAATTTCCCAGGTTTCGCTCGAACTCAAGGTGTTGATCGAGCAGATGCGTGAACAAGTGCAGAACGTCGAATAAGATCAGGTTGCCTTACCGATGAGCGTTCTTCCCATTGTCACCAAGGCACCCCCCGCCTCCGGGTGCTTGTTCGTGCTCGCCGCTCCGTCGGGCGGCGGCAAGACCAGTCTCGTGCGCTCGCTGCTCGAACGCGAACCCGGAATCCGACTTTCGGTTTCGTACACCACGCGCGCACCCCGGCCCGGCGAACAGGAGGGAGTCCATTATCACTTTGTCGACGAGCCCGCGTTCATGGCGCTCAAGGCCGGTGGCGAATTCCTGGAACACGCGCACGTGCACGGCCACTGGTATGCAACGTCGGCGACCTGGCTCAAAGCTGAAGTGCAGCACGGCCACGACGTCCTGCTGGAAATCGACTGGCAAGGTGCGCAGCAGGTCCGCCGCTTGATCCCGGAAGCCGTCCACATCTTCATCCTGCCGCCCTCACTGGCATCGCTCAAGGAGCGCCTGGAAAAACGCGGCCAGGATGCGCCGGACGTAATCGTGCGTCGCCTGGAAGCCGCGCGCGAAGAGATGCGGCACTGCGGCGAATTCGATTATGTTATTATGAATCAGGACTTTGCGA
>JBDTPJ010000093.1:0-14871 GCA_039932755.1 Betaproteobacteria bacterium | reverse complement strand
GCGACCCGATGGACAAGAACCTGTACGACCTCGAGCCCGAGGAAGCGGCCAAGGTTCCCCACCCGTGCGCGTCGCTGGACGAGGCCCTGGACCATCTGGACAAGGATCGCGCCTTCCTGACCCGCGGCGGGGTGTTCACCAACGACATGCTCGACGGTTACATCGCGCTCAAAATGGAGGAAGTCACGCGGTTCCGGATGACGACCCATCCGATCGAGTTCGACATGTATTTCAGCCTTTAAGCCGGTCGCGACGTCAGCGCCCGGCGCGGCGCGAACGTTAGAAGGGGCGGGCGAACACTCCCGCCTCTTTTGCTTCCCGTTCGCGATAGGTACACTCGGCCGCTATGCGCAGAAATGAATCCCATGCCGGAAAACGGTGCGTCCTTGCACTTGCGTGGTGCCTCCTTCTCGGTTCTGCTGAAGGGGCCGTGGCGCAGGGGTCGGTATGCAAATACGTCGATTCGGACAACAACGTCGTGTTTTCGAACCTCCCTCCCGAAAAGGGGATGCGCAAGATCTCCTGCAATTTTGGCGACGACCCACCGAAGCGGGGCACCACCACGCCAAGCAGTGGTGTCAAGAGCACGCCCACGCCGGGCGATTTTCCGCGGGTCGACCCTGCCACACAAAAGGGCCGCGACGACGTGCGCCGCAAGGTCCTCGGCGACGAGCTTGCCACCGAAGAGCAGCTGCTCGCGGAGGCGCGCGTCAGCTATGCAAATGGCGCGCCCGTGCCGTTGCCCGAGGAACAGGCCAACGCGGAGAAATATCGCGAGCGCATCGCGCGCTATCGGCAGGCGATCGGGCTGCACGAGCGCAACATCGAGGCGCTCAAGAAGGAACTCGGCGCCACCAAGTAACTCCTCTTCGCGGCTGTTTGTCCACTGCGACTTTTCACCGAGGGTTGGCGCTGGCCGCGACGCGTTTCCGCGTCATGCGCCGTCGAGCGCGCGCGCCGCATCTTCCATTGCACCCGGGGGGATTGCATCCGGCGCGGAACTTGCCAAGTATTTTGCCCAACGAGTGCAAGTGGGCCATGGATGCACGTTGCATTTTCGTGTCAACACGCCATGAAGCTGCGTTTCTTTCCGTCGCCAGCCGCTGCACCGGCCACTGCTTATGCGGGACTGGATCTGCTGGCCGCCTCAGTGCTGATACTGCGCAACGACGGTCGAGTGTGCTATGCGAATCCGGCGGCCGAGAATTTGTTCGAAATGTCGCGGCCGAAGCTCGTTGGGCACACGCCGCATGAACTGTTTGGCGATTGCCCGGGATTGTTGGCCGCGATCGGCCGTGCGGTGCTTCGCGGCGCCTCCTATACCGAGCAGGAGTTGGAGCTCGGTATCAGCGGAAAGCTGAAACTGCATCTCACCTGCACGGCATCTCCGGTCGACGCCAGTGACGGCATGTTGCTGCTCGAATTCCGCCATATCGACCAGCAACTGAAGATCGCGCGCGAAGAGCGGCTGCAGGAACAGCAGCAGGCCAATCGCGACCTGATCCGGAGCCTCGCCCACGAGATCAAGAATCCACTCGGCGGCATCCGCGGCGCGGCGCAATTGCTGGAGGGCGAACTCGACCGCCCGCACCTCATCGAATACACGCAGGTCATCATCGGCGAGTCGGACCGGTTGCAGTCGCTGGTGAACCGCCTTTTGACCCCGCACCGCCTGCCTGCGTACCGGCGCACCAACATTCACGAAATCCTGGTGCGCGTGCGCAGCGTGGTGCAAGCGGAGTTTCCGGCGATCAGCGTAGTCTCCGATTTCGACATCAGTCTGCCCGAATTCGAGGCTGATCCTGAACAGCTGACACAGGCAGTCCTCAACATTGCGCGCAACGCCGCGCAGGCATTGTCGGCAGCCACGACAAATCCGGAAATTCGCCTGACCACGCGCGTGGCACGCGGAATTACGCTGTCGAAAAAGCGCTATCGCCTGGCGCTCGCCGTGTCGATTGCCGACAACGGCCCGGGCATTCCGCAGGACATCCGGGACCGGATCTTCTACCCGCTCGTGTCGGGACGCGAGGGTGGCAACGGCCTGGGGCTCACGATCGCGCAGACCTTCGTCACGCAACACAGCGGGACGATCGAATCGCAGAGCAGGCCGGGCTCCACGGTTTTCACTATCCTGCTCCCGCTGGAAATGCCGCGGGACCCGGGCTGATAACCCCATTGGAAAAGGAATAGCGACACGATGTACGCCTATGACTACGACGAGCCGCGGGGCGATGGAATGAAGGACGTCTGGATCGTCGATGACGACCGTTCGATACGCTGGGTCCTCGAAAAGGCGCTGGCGCGCGAGGGTATCCCGTTCAAGACCTTCGCCACCGCTTACGAGGTGCTGCAGGCGCTGGGGACCAGCCGGCCGCAGGTACTGGTGTCCGACATCCGCATGCCCGGCGAATCCGGACTGGTGCTGCTGAACAAGGTCAAGGAGCGCTATCCGCAGATCCCGATCATCATCATGACGGCGTATTCCGACCTGGATAGTGCTGTTGCGGCATTTCAGGGGGGTGCGTTCGAATACCTGCCCAAGCCTTTCGACATCGACCACGCACTGGCGCTCATTCGCCGCGCGACCAACGAGACGCCGGTACCGTCGCACGCCCCGGCGATGTTGCCGGAGGCACCCGAAATCCTGGGCCAGGCACCAGCGATGCAGGAGGTGTTTCGCGCAATCGGTCGCCTGTCGCAATCCAATGCAACGGTCCTGATCACGGGCGAATCCGGCACCGGAAAGGAACTGGTGGCGCGTGCGCTGCACCGGCACAGCCCGCGCGAAGCGGGAACGTTCGTGGCGATCAACACCGCCGCCATCCCCAAGGACCTACTCGAATCGGAACTCTTCGGGCACGAGCGCGGTTCATTCACGGGCGCGCAGGCGCTGCGGCGCGGGCGATTCGAGCAGGCCGACGGCGGCACGCTGTTCCTGGACGAAATCGGCGACATGCCGCCCGAACTTCAGGTGCGGCTCCTGCGCGTATTGGCCGACGGCGAGTATTACCGCGTTGGCGGGCACGCACCGCTGCGTTCGAATGTGCGGATCATCGCGGCGACGCACCAGAACCTGGAGGAGCGCGTACGTCTTGGCCTTTTCCGCGAAGACCTCATGCATCGGCTCAACGTGGTTCGACTGAGGCTGCCGCCACTGCGCGAGCGGCCGGACGACATTGCGCCGCTCGTGCGCCACTTCCTGCAAAAAAGTGCGCGGGATCTCGCGGTCGAGCCCAAGGTGCTCACCGTAGACGCGTTGAGGGCATTGTCCGGCTTCGCCTTTCCGGGCAACGTGCGCCAATTGGAAAATGTTTGCCACTGGCTGACCGTGATGGCGCCGGGGCAACGTGTCGACGTGGCCGACTTGCCGCCGGAGGTCCGCGAAAGCCCGAAGGACGCCGGAGTCGCGGGCGATCCCGGCTGGCAGCAGTCGCTCGACCGCGAACTCGCGCAGGCACTGGCGCGAGGTGAGCGCGATGTCGGCGACCGGCTGGAACGGGAGTTCGAGAAGACGCTGATCCGGCGTGCGCTTACGCACACTGGCGGTCATCGCATGGAAGCGGCGGCGTGGCTCGGGTGGGGACGCAACACGCTGACGCGCAAGATCCAGGAGCTGGGGCTCGAGGCCGAATTGCGCAAGGGCGAGCGCGAGGGCGACGGCAAGGGGTGAAGACTGAGCGACCGCCGGCTGCTCGCGATTTAGCGCACTACGGTCTGTTCATCGGCCGCGCCCCGGGTTCATGCAATGCCCGCTCGACCATTTCCTCGATCACCACATCCGGCTGCTCGCGCTCGATCAGAGCGGTGTCGAGGCTGCGGCCGGACACAAACACGGTGCGCGAGAAGTTCTCCGCGAGCATCGGGATCAGCGGAATCGCCATTGAATCGCGGAGCACGACTGCGCGCGGAAGACCCGGACTGTCGCAGGCATAGGTGTCGACATCGGCCTGCCGCGGCAGATCGACGCGACGCGCGCAGCGGCTCGCGGGATCCCGGAGTATTTTCCCCAGCGGCGCGACGTCGTCCTCGCGAATGCGCCCGGGAAGGCCCAGCATGCCGACGAGATCGCCGCTGTAGTAGTCGACGCCGGGTACGTACGGTGGTCGTTGCGCCGGCACGACCTGCGGCAATTTTGCCGGCGACAGTGCACGGCGGACCTCGCGCATGATGGCGTCGTAGCCCACCGTTGCGCCAAGGTAGTTCCAGTGCGAGTCCGTCAGGTAGTAGACCCGGTCGCGCGCCTTCGCGGCGCGCAATTCCGGGCGCAGATCGATGAACGTGACCGCAGATCCCTTGAGCCCGGCAACAACGCGATCATAGGGTGTCGGTTGCGTCGAGCGGGCAATCCACGCGGGAAGATTCTCGGGATAGATCGTGAATTTTTCCGGCACCACGGCAACGATGTAGGCGATTCCGCGTGCGGCCAGCCAGTCGCGGCGGCGAATAAGTTCGGCGACGGTTCCATCAACCAGTGTTTGTGGAAACGCCGCCACGCCGCGATAGTGACGGTCGAGCGAAAGTCCGTCCTCGCCCAGCCAGTAGTACCAGCCGGCGTTGCCGGGAAGCACCGTGGCGAGCGCTGACACGCCGAAATATTCGAGCAGCGACGCGTGGTGCAAACGGATCAACCTGTCGCGTCCGCCGAAGCGGTCGGAAAATGCACGCTCAAATGCAGGCGGAAATTCGGTCGACAATGTTACCGCGGGCCACGGCGCCATCGGCCGTTTTTCGAAGAGCGTCGTGGTGCGTGACCAGGTCGTCGTCAGCGCCGCCAGCGGCACAGTCAGCGCGAGCACGAACAATATCGCCACGATGCGATCCCGCAAAGGATGCGTCGCAAGCGCCGCCGGGGGTACGGCTGGCAGCAATAGGAGATCAGTGTTGTCGCGCATCAGAAGCGGAAGTAGATGAAGGGATTGTAGGTGCCCGCGGCTAGGAATGCGCTGGCTGACACACCGACGCATGCAAGCCACGCCACGTCGAGCCCGAGGATGGAATTCGCCGCCATTCCGGGACGTGCGGCAACGGAATCACGCCATGCGCCGATGTGACGCGCAAGCGGTGTACAGAATACGGCGGCGACGACGAGGGTGAGTGCCACGAGCGGATCGAGGTGTTGCGCGACGGGATGCTGCATCGGATTGCCGCTCGCAAATCCGGCCAACGCGGAAATAAATCCGAGTGCATGCTCCAGTGTGTCGGCGCGAAAGAACACCCACCCCCCCATCACCACCGCCAACGCATACACATGGGCCACTGGCCCGAGACGGCGCACCACGCGGTCGAGTCCGGCGCGTTCGGCGACCAGAAAGGCGCCATGCCATGCGCCCCACAACACGAAGGGCCAGCTCGCACCGTGCCAGAGGCCGCACAACAGGAACACGATGACGAGGTTGGCATAGGCGCGGCGTTCGCCGTGTTGATTTCCGCCCAGCGGGATGTACAGGTAGTCGCGAAACCAGTTGGACAGCGAGATATGCCAGCGCCGCCAGAATTCGCGGATGCTGCGCGAGATATAAGGGTAGTTGAAATTCTCGAGGATGCGAAAGCCGAACATCCGCATGAGGCCGATGGCCATGTCGGAATAGCCCGAAAAGTCGAAGTAGATTTGCAGCGTGTAGCACGCGAGACCTAGCCAGGAAAGGGGCGTGGTCAATTCGTTCGCCGGAATCCCGAAGATGGTGTCGGCGACGTGGCCGAGCGTGTTTGCGATCAGTACTTTCTTACCGAGGCCGAGCACGAAGCGGCGTACGCCGTAGGCAAAGTCGGCGATGTGCTGGTCGCGGTCCCGAAGTTGTCCAGCAATGTCCCGCCAGCGGATGATCGGGCCGGCAATGAGCTGCGGGAAGAGCAGTATGTAGAGTGCAAAGCGCGGGATATTGTGCTCGGCTTCCGCGTTGCGCTTGTAAACGTCGACGACATACGAAATGGCATGGAACGTGAAGAACGAGATTCCGAGCGGCAAGGGAATGGCGGCGAGAGCCAATGGTGTGATGGCTAACACCGGTGCCAGAGCGTTGATATTGGCCACCGCAAAGTTCGCGTACTTGAACAACGCCAGCGCGGCGAGATTACCGGCGATGCCCGCCGCGAGCCAGCGCTTTCGTCTTCGAGTGTCGGCGGCTCCGCCGATCGCGCGGCCCAGGAACCAGTTGAATGCCACTGAGCCCAGGATCAGCGGCAGATAGCGTGCCTCGCCCCACGCATAGAACACGAGACTCGCTACCAGAAGCACGGCGTTGCGCCATGCGCGCGGCAAAACGAAATACGCCACCAGCGTCAGCGGCAGGAACAGAAACAGGAAAATAGGCGAAGCAAATACCACGAGGAAAAACTTCTCTTGGAAATGGGGTCAGAGAGCCATTGTGAATGCTCTAAGGCCGCTGACCGCAACTTTGCTTTAATCGCGGAGGCAAACCATCACTGGCGCGTGGTCGGAGGGCTTTTCGCCTTTGCGTTCGTTGCGATCGATGCGGCTTGCCGTGCACCGCGCCACCAGCGGCGCGGACAACAGGATGTGATCGATACGCAAGCCATGATTCTTGGGAAAACCAAGCATGCGATAGTCCCACCAGCTGAACGTTTTGGGCGGCTGATCGAAGAGGCGGAAGCTGTCCTGCAATCCCGTCGCGAGGAAACCCTGGAACGCGGCGCGCTCCGGCTCGCTGCATAGCACCTGTCCCGCCCACAACGCGGGATCGTGTACGTCCCGGTCGTCCGGTGCGACATTGAAATCGCCCATCACCGCGACGTTCTCTTGCCGCGACAATTCTTCGCGCAAATAGTGGGTGAGCGCCGCGCACCAGTCGAGCTTGTAGCGGTATTTGTCGGAGTCGATGGATTGACCGTTCGGCACGTAGACGCCGATCACCCGCATGCCCGCGACGGTTGCGGCGATTACGCGCTGCTGCACGTCCGGGTATCCCGGGATTCCCGTCGCGACGTCGGTGACCGCGAGTCCGGCGCGGACCAGGATGGCGACGCCGTTATAGGTCTTCTGTCCCGCAAAATGCGCGGTAAAGCCCGCGGCGGCGAGCTCGGCCACCGGAAACTTGTGATCCTCGAGCTTGGTTTCCTGAAGGCAGATGATGTCCGGCGAATTTGCGGCCAGCCACGCGAGCAGCCGCGGCAACCTCATGTTGAGCGAATTGACGTTCCAGGCAGCGAGAATCACTACTTCGGGTAATCGCCGCCGCGTTGGGGCGTTCCCACCGCGCGCGTGCCGTCCTGCACGGTCGCCGCCGGGGAGGTGGTTTCGCTGGTGCGCGCCAGAGGCACGGATCGTCGTGGCGCCGGAGTCTTGGGATAGCCCGCTTCGTCCAGCATCGATTGCCAGCGCACTTCGTTGTAGCCCTTGGCCACCAGCTTGTCTCCGACCGTGAGCACGGGCGCGACACCTTCGGTCGCAACGGCCTGCAGGCGCGTTTGACCTTCGGGCTCGGCCACGTTGACGAGCGCGAACGGCACCCCGCGCTTGTTCAGCAGCGCCTCGGCGTTCTGGCACACGTCGCCGCACGCGAAGGTGTAGAGCGTAACCGGATAGCGTTCCGCCGCAAGCGATGCCGCATAGCCTGGCTGGCTGGTGGAGACGAAATTGGAACCGACCTTCTTGGTTTGCAGGTTCTTGACGTCACCCAAAGGCTGCCGGTCCGTATAGACGATCCGGCCGTCGGCATCGGTGTAGCGGTAGACCTGGGTCTGGGCGAGCGCGCCGCTCGCCGCGACCGTTACCGCAAGGCCCAGCGCGATAGGGTAAAAGTGCAGGCGTTTGATGAACGTGGCCATGGAGCCTCCTTCACGATGACACTGTCATTCCATTATGCCGCAGAAGCGCCTCCAGTTGGGGCGGGCGGCCCCGGAAGGCGACAAACGACTCCATGGCTGGGCGACTGCCCCCTCGGCCAAGGACTTCGTCCCGAAAGCGGGCGCCCGCCACCGGGGACAGAACCCCCTCTTCCTCGAACAAGCTGTAGGCGTCAGCCGAAAGGACCTCGGCCCACTTGTAGCTGTAAAAACCCGCGGCGTAGCCGCCCGCAAAAATGTGGGTGAAACCCTGCATGAAGCGGTTGTAAGGCGCGCTCGGCACGACCGCGATCTCCCTGCGCACCGCGTCGAGCACGCCCTGGGGCGACGGCCAGGGCGCGCGCGCGCCGGGGTCGAAATCTGCGTGCAGAAGCATGTCGAACAGGCCGAACTCGAGCTGGCGAATCATGCCCATGCCGCTCTGGAAATTCCTGGCGGCGAGCATCTTGTCGAACAGGTCGCGCGGCAGGGGCTCGCCGGTATCGACATGCTGCGTCATGCGCTCGAGCACATCCCATTCCCAGCAGAAATTTTCCATGAACTGGGACGGCAATTCGACAGCGTCCCATTCCACGCCCTGGATGCCGGAGACACCCGGCGTGTCGATTCGGGTCAGAAGCAGATGCAGTCCGTGCCCGAATTCATGGAAGATCGTGATGACCTCGTCGTGCGTGAATGTGGCGGGTTTGTCACCCACCGGCGCCGACAGGTTGCAGGTGAGATAGGCAACAGGATGCTGCACCGACGCGCCGGTGCGCCTGCGGTTGATGGCGTCGTCCATCCATGCGCCACCCTGCTTGCCTTCGCGTGCGTAGAGGTCGAAATAGAATTGGCCCGCGAGCCCTCCGTTCTCGTCGAGGATGTCGAAAAAGCGCACGGTCGGATGCCAGGTGGGCGCGCTGCTTTCACGGATGTGCACACCGTAGATCGACTCCGTTACGCGAAACAGTCCGGAGAGCACCTGGTCTTCCGGAAAATACTGGCGAATCTCCTGTTCGGAAAAGGCATAGCGCTGCGCCTTCAGGCTCTCGGAGGCAAAGGTCAGGTCCCAGGGCAACAGGTCGCTCAGCCCCAGTTGGCTGCGCGCAAATGCCACGAGATCGGCATAGTCGCGCTGCGCGAAAGGTCGCGCGCGGGCGCCCAAGTCGCGCAGGAATGCCAGGACCTCGGCAGGCGTTTGCGCCATCTTTGGGACCAGCGACAGCTCGGCATAGTTGCCATAGCCGAGAAGCTGCGCCTCTTCGCGGCGGAGCACGAGGATGCGCTCGATGAGCGGGGCGTTGTCCCATTCGGGATCGTCTCCCAGTTCGGAAGCGAGCGTGGCGTACGCCTCGTGCATGCGCCGGCGCAGGTTGCGGTCGCGCGCATATTGCATCACGGGCAGGTAGCAGGGCATTCGCAATGTCAGCTTCCAGCCCGGCTTGCCATCTTCCTCCGCTGCTGCGCGCGCTGCGGCAAGGACATCGTCAGGCACGCCGGCCAATTGGGTTTCGTCTTCAACGAAGTGCTTCCAGGCGTTGGTCGCGTCGAGAAGGTGTTCCTCGAAGCGTGTGGACAGTTCCGCCAATTCTTCGTTGATCGCCTTGAGCCGCGCCTTGTGCACGTCGGGTAATTCGGCGCCGCCCAACTTGAAGTCGCGCAATTCGTTTTCAATCAGCCTGCGCTGCGCGGGGTCGAGTACGGAAAACACAGGGCCATCACGCAGCGCTCTATAGCGTGCGTAGAGCCTCAGGTCCTGCGCCATGTCGGTAAAAAAGGCCACGATCTTTGGCTGGCTCTCGTTGTGGGCATCGCGCATTTCCGGGGAGTTCATCACGGCGTTGAGGTGACTCACGGCAGCCCAGGCGCGACCGATGTGATCCACCGCCATGGCAATGGGTTCGACCACGTTTTCCCAGGTCGCCGGTTGGGTATCCGACGCCACTCGCTCCCGTGCATCGTTGGCCTGCGCGAGCAGCAGGTCGATCGCCGGCGCGACGTGCGAAGGCAGCAGGGCATCGAAGCGAGGGAGCCCAAAAAATTGGAGCAGTGGGTTCGAGGTGGCGTCGGGAACAGGGTTGAGAACTGAGGTGAGGACAGAACCGGCATCAGGGTTGGCAAATGAGTTCATGCAGTGGGGCCCGTACGGAAAGTGTTTAGCGTGCGCCCGACGGACGGGAAAGTTGCCGGTCCAGTGCGGCCAAGTCGGCGGGCGTGCCGACATTGGCCCAAGGGCCGTCAAAGCGTTCGCCGGAAACCCATCCGCGGCCAATCCATTCGCGGAACAGCGGAAGCAGTTTGAGCTTCACCCCGCGGGGAAGTTCGCGGAACAGCGCGGTGTCGTAGAGTCCAATGTTGCCGAAAGTCAGCCTGGCCGATCCATCCAGTGCGATGCGACCGTCGGCGAGAGCGAAATCGCCTGCCGGATGGAACGGCGGATTGGGGACCATGACGAGGTGGACTCGCGAAGACGCGGCGTCACCTGCCATTGCATTGGCGCGCTCGGCGAGTGCCTCATAGTCGAAGCGTGTCCATAGATCGCCCGAGACGATCAGCACCGGACCCGGCGGGAGTAGCGGGAGCGCCGTCGCGATGCCGCCCGCGGACTCCAGTGGTTGATCTTCCAGCGACCAGCGAATCCGTACACCCAGCGCGCTGCCGTCGCCCAATGCGGCAACCAGCGCCTCGGCCAGCCATGATGCGTTAATGACAATATCGCGGAAACCCGCCTGCGCAAGTGCGTCGACCTGCCAGGCGATGAGCGGCTTGCCGCCGACGTGAAGCAGGGATTTCGGCGTGGCGTCCGACAGCGGGCGCATGCGCTCGCCACGGCCCGCGGCCAGGATCATCGCGCCGCGCATCAAAACGTGTAGCCCACGGCCTGCGGGCGCTGTTCCAGGCGATCGAGCAGGCGCGCGAGAGGCGCGAACTCGCGATAGCGTTCGGCCACCGGTCGGACGTAGGCCAGGAAGCGCGGTGTGTCCTCGACATAGCCTGCCTTGCCGTCGCGATGCCGGATTCGCGAGAAAATGCCCAGCACTTTCAGGTGGCGCTGCAGCCCCATCCATTCGCAGTCGCGGTGGAACTGCGCGAAGTCGGTCGTGACAGGCAGGCCCGCGCGGCGGGCTTTCTCCCAGTACCGGATCGTCCAGTCGAGCACGCGCTCGTCGGGCCAGCTCAAGAAGGCGTCGCGGAACAGCGAGGCGATGTCGTAGGTGATCGGGCCGCAGACGGCGTCCTGGAAGTCCAACACGCCCGGATTGGGTGTGCTGACCATGAGGTTGCGTGGCATGTAGTCGCGGTGCACGAAAACCGCGGGCTGCGCAAGATTCGACGCAATGATGATCTGGAAAACGTTCTCGAGCTCCGTACGTTCGTCCAGCGACAGCGCTTGTCCCAAGTGGCGGCCGATATACCACTCGGGAAACAAGTTCAGCTCGCGCCGCAGCAGGGCCGCATCGTAAGGCGGCAGTACGTCCGCACGTGTCGCGAGTTGCCAGCGCACCAAGGTATCGATGGCGTCGCCAAATAAACCGCTTGCATTGCCGGCGTCGATGGCGCGCAGATACGTGGTCGGCCCCAAGTCCGTCAACAGCAGGAAGCCGTGCTCGATATCCTGTGCAAGCACCTCGGGCACGTTGAGTCCCGCGTCGCGCATCAGTCTGGCGACGTGGACAAACGGCCGGCAATCTTCTCGGGGGGGTGGCGCGTCCATTGCGACCAGTGTGGCCGCGCTGGGCACCTGCGGGTGCGGCGTCGACAGCGTCACACGGAAGTAGCGACGAAAGCTTGCGTCCGCCGATGCCGGTGCAAGCGTGAACGCGGTGGAGTGCAAAGTGCCCGCCAGCCATTCGGCGAGGTGGACGAAGCGCGAGTCTGCGTTGGGGAGGTTCATGGGTCGGGCTAGAATGGCGCACTTTAGCAAATCGGCCGTGCGCGCCTCGATGATGTCCTGCTCCCATTCGCTGTCCTTGCTCATCGCGTGCCTAGGTGCAACGCTGACGACGAACGCAGGGGCGGCGAGCGGCGATCTACCGGACCCGCAATTGCGCCTCGCGCGCGAAATCGAAACACCGGGGAAAGGGTCGGGGTCTTCCGCTTCTGCGACGAAGTCGCCCGCCGCTGGGGTGGCGGCGCCCGCGCCTGGAGCTGCAACCGCGCCAGCGGCTACGTCCGGCCCCGCACAACTGACGCCGCTGCCTGGCGTGAAGATCGCCACACCGACAACACGCGCTACCGACGCCCCACGCGCCAAGGGCAACGACGAGGATCGCGGCGCGATATTTCTGCGCGCCGACCGGGTCGAAGGCGAGGCCACCGAACGTGTCGAGGCGTCCGGCAAGGTCGAGCTGCGCGCGCGCCGCGAGACCGTGCTGGCGGACTGGCTGCAATACGATCTGATCGAGGACGAGATCTGGGGAAAGGGCAACGTGACTCTGCGCCGGGGCGCGGACACGATCAGCGGTCCCGAAATGAAATTCCAGCGCGACACCGAGACGGGATACTTCAAGTCGCCGCAATACAGCATCGGGGAAAGCGGCGCCCACGGCAATGCGTCCGAGATCCGCTTTCTGGGCCCCAACAACTTCGAAGCCAGCGCGGGCAGCTATACGACCTGCGTCGCCCCCAACCACGACTGGTACCTGATCGGTGACGAAATAGAGGTCGACCGGTTGCGCTCGGTCGGCACGGCGCACAACGCCCGGGTCTTTTTCATGGACACGCCCGTGCTCGCGGCGCCGTGGCTTGAATTCCCGTTGACCAACGAGCGCAAGTCCGGATTCCTGACGCCCATCGCCGGATCGTCGCAGATTCGCGGCTTCGAATTTGCGACGCCCTACTATTTCAACCTGGCGCCCAACTACGATGCAACGGTCACGCCGCGGCTGATGACCAAGCGCGGTTTAATGCTGGGGGCGGAAGGCCGCTACCTGTTCGAGCCTTCCGTCGGCCAGATCATCGCGGAAATCCTTCCCTACGATCGCGTTGCCGACACGTCGCGCTGGGCGTTCTCATGGAAGCACAACCAACTATTCGCGCCTTGGTTGAGCGGCTATTTCAATTACAACCGCGTTTCGGATGCAACGTACTTCGCGGACTTTTCGGACCGTATTGCGGTCACGTCGCAAAAGACATTGCCGCAGGAGGCCGGGATCGTCGCCAACTACGGTCCGTTCAACGCGTCGGTGGCCGTGCAGTCATTCCAGACCCTGCAGGACCCGGCGGCGCCGGTCGCGCCGCCGTACAACATGCTGCCGCAGGTCAAGGCCACGATGGCCGAAACCGACTGGGGCGGGTTGACGTGGAGCGGCCAGGCGCAATACACGCACTTCGCGCAGTCGTCACTGGTCCCGACCGGCGATCGCGCCCTGCTGCTTCCGTCCGTGCGCTGGATACGCCAAGGCAGTTCGTGGTTCATCAATGCCCATGCCGCGGCGCAACTGTGGCAATACGATCTCAACCAGACAACGGCCGGCGTGCCTTCTGCCCATCCCAACGCGGTGGTCCCCATCACCAGCGTCGATGCGGGGTTGATCTTCGAGCGTGACTGGACCCTGTTCGGCAGGCAGTTCATCCAGACGCTGGAGCCGCGCGCGTTCTACACCTACATTCCCTACCGGCAGCAAAACCAGTTGCCCGTGTTCGACACGGTGCAGGACGACTTCAATTTTGCGCAATTGTTCATCGAGAACCGGTTCATAGGCTACGACCGCGTCGGTGATGCAAACCAGCTGGCGCTGGCCGTGACCTCAAGGCTGCTCGACCCGGATACCGGCGCCGAGCGACTTCGAGTGGGAATAGGGCAGTTGTTTTATTTCAGCGACCAGAAGGTCACGCTCGGCGCGCAACCGCAAAAGGCGGGGTCTTCGGATTTCCTGTTCGGCGTCGAAGGGCGGCTTTCCGATACGTGGGCGCTGAATGGACTCATGCAGTACAACTTCGGCACCAGCGAAGTCGACCGCTTCAACACGGGCATCCGGTATACGCCAGGAGCGGGGCGCGCGCTATCCCTGGTTTATCGCTATTCCAAGGAACTCGTCGATCAGACCGGAGGTCAATCCGAGTTGAACCAGACTTACCTTTCCGGGCAGTGGCCGGTCTCCGACAACTGGAGCCTGATCGGGGCCTGGAACTACTCGATTCCGGACCACAAGACGTTGGAGGGGGTCGTGGGCGTGGAGTACAATGGCGGGTGTTGGGTCGTGCGGGTGGTTGGCCAGCAATTGACCACGACTTCCGAGCAAACGACCCGTTCGATTTTTGTCCAGCTCGAGTTGAACGGCCTGGCCCGGGTTGGCACCAGCCCCCTCGATTTACTGCGTCGTACGGTGCCGGGTTACCTGCGTACCAACGAGCCCAACTCGTCGCGCGATCCCACGTTTGGTCCATTACCTGATTACTAAAGGCGCGGTAGCCGGGGCCTGATTCCTGAGCGCTCGCAAGATTACCGAGGACGAATTCTGATGGCACGCCATCCCGCATTCATCGTTGCCATTGCCGGATTGGCATACGCATCCTTAGCCGGCGTCGCGCTGGCACAATTCACGACTTCACCCGGCATCGGACCGCCCTCGGCCAATGCGCCCGCATCGGCAACGCGTCCCGCGCCGAGTCCTGCGCCGCGGGCCAACGTCTCCGTTCCCCTGGACCGCGTGGTCGCCGTCGTCAACAACGAGGCCGTCACCCAGTTTGACCTCAACGAACAAAAACGACTCGTCCTGTCGCAACTGCAGGAAGCCAAGGTGCAGCCGCCCGTCGGCGACGCGCTCGACAAACAGGTGCTGGAGCGCATCGTCACGGAACGCGCCATGCTGCAGTTCGCGAAGGAAACCGGCATTCGCGTGGACGATCAGACGGTCGAGCGCGCCATCCTGCGCATCGCACAGGACAACAAGATGTCCCCGGAGGAATTCCGGAGGGCGCTGGAGCGGGAAAAAATCGCCTATGCGAAATACCGCGAGGACATCCGGAAGGAAATCACCATCCAGCGCATCCGCGAACGCGAGGTCGACAGCCGCGTGACCGTTTCCGACGCCGAGCTCGACGCCTATCTGGCCACGGTCGCCGCGCAGGCCGGCGGCGAAT
>JBDTPJ010000092.1:0-14962 GCA_039932755.1 Betaproteobacteria bacterium | reverse complement strand
GGCAGCACGGCCTGCGACACCACGAACGGCGCGGTCAGGTTTGTACTGATGATGTCGTCCCAATCCTGCTCGGAGAAATCCACCAGCGCGCCGCGGCGCTGGATGCCCGCATTGTTGACCAGGATGTCGATGCCGCCGTGCTTCGCAATGATGGCAGCGACTGACGCCTTGATCGCCGTGCGGTCGTTGATATCGAACGCCGCGACGTCCGCTTTGAGTCCGGCGTCGGCGAGGACCTTGGCGGACTTGGCGAGTTCGTCTGGCTTGCGGCCGTTCAGGACCACGGTGGCGCCGGCCTCCGCCAGCCCACGCGCGATGCCGAAGCCCAGTCCACGATAGGCGCCGGTGACGAGGGCGACGCGCCCCGAGAGATCGAACGGCGAATTGGTCATGACGAAGTCCCGTGGGTCCTGATGGCTACAATCCCGTCATCATGCCGCCGTACATCGCCGACCGGAGCAAGGCGCCAATCACTGCTCCCGCCACGAGGACGCACAGCACGACGACTATGGTGTAGGGGACGGCCTTTTCGGCCGCGCATTTCTTCAGGACCGGCGCACCCAGGTAGAACGTGTAAAGCGAATAACACGCGGCCAGGAGGCCCAGGAGACCGCCCAGCATGCCGAGCAATTGAAAGATGCCTGCAAGCCATGCCGCCGTATAGGCATAGGCAGTGAGCTTGAGCGACTGGATGAAATTCTTCTCGCCTCCGAACGTCGGCGCCAGCATGTCCACCAGCCACGCAACGATGTAGCAAGTGCCCAGCGAGATAAGGTAGAAAACGATGGCGAAGACCGCCCCCACCGCCAACGTGTGAATCAGCATCGCAATCGGCCCGATCGCCGCCAGGATCATGATGTAACCGGTATAAAGCGACTGTGTGGTCTCGGACTCCCCCGCGATTGTTGGCCACTCTTCCTTGGGACTGAGCAGGATGTTCTTGACGCGGTCGATGAGTTTCATGGTTTCCCCTTCTGGCGTTAGGTGTCCGCGAGTGTAGGCGAATGCGGCGCGGCTGTCTTGTGCGAATGGGAGGTCAACGGAGGTCAACTGAGTCTAAGGTTGCCTCAAGTCGCTTCAGTTTGCTTCCGCAGCGCGTTCCAGCGCTTCGACCATGCGCGCCACCCGCGTTTCCAGCGCTTCGGTGGTCAACTTCTCGCGAAACATTTCCACCATAAGCGGAAACGCGAAGGGCGTCGGCCGTGCCGGCGCCAGCAGCAACGCGCGGCTGCCGCGCAACCGCGAGAGCGCCAACGTGAGGCGCGGCGCATCGAGATGTCGTTCCAACACTTCGCGCACGGCTTGCGCCAGCAGCAGGTTGTCGGGGTCGTACTGCGCGAACACGTCGTAGAGGAGGCCGCTCGATGCCTGCAGTTGCCGGTTCGAGGGCGGCTGCCCGGGGTAGCCCTGGAACACGAGACCCGCGACGCGCGCGAGTTCGCGAAACTGGCGCCGCCCCATTTCCGCGGCATTGAGTCCGGCCAGGATATCGGCTTCGACATTCGGCGCGGCCAGCAGGCGGCCCAGGTCGCCCAACGAGAGGTCGACGACGTCGGGGGAGAGCAGTCCAAAACCATAGTCATTGACCATCAGGCTGAACGTGCGCGGGACCGCGCGCGACAGGCGAAAGGAGAACAGCGTCGCCAGACCCAGATGCGCCAGGCGCCCTTCGAACGGATAAAAGAAGAGGTAGTGGCCATCGCGCGTGGCGATGCGCTCGATGAGCCACTCGCGCTCGTCGGGCAATGCCGACCAGCGCCGCTGCAGTTCCAGCAGGGGTCGCACCAGCTGCAATTCCGGCGACGCGTAGACATGGTGCCGCGCCTGCGCAATCAGGGCGCGCGTGCGGTCGGCGAGCAAGGTCGAGAGCGCCATCTTGCCGCCGGCCCAGCGCGGGACGATCGCCTTGTGTGAGGTGGCCGGCTTGACCCACGCCGTCATCTCCTTGACGCGGACGAATTCGAGCACGCGCCCGGCAAATACAAAGCAGTCGCCCGCGGCCAGGCGCGCGATGAACGATTCCTCGACGTGGCCCAGCCGCTGGCCATTGCGGAACTGCACGCTGATGCTCGCCTCCGACACGATGGTGCCGATCGAGGCGCGGTGGCGGCGGGCGATGGCGGCGTCGGGCACTCGCGCGATGCCATCGTCACCGATGACCACGCGTCGGTATTCCGGGTACGCATTGAGGCTGGCGCCACCGTGCACCACAAAATCGAGCGCCCATTGCCACTGCGCGTCGGATAACTTGGCATAGGCATGTGTGCCGCGAATTTCCTGCAGCAATGCCGCGGGGACGAAGCCACCGCCCAGCGCGCAAGTGACCAGATGCTGGACCAGGGCGTCGAGCGGGCCGCGCAACGGCGTGCGTGGTTCGAGTTGCCGTTCCGCCGCCGCACCGCGCGCAGCCGCGGCCTCGATCAATTCGAGCGCCTGCGCGGGAACGATGGTGACCTTTGACACCGCCCCCGGCTGATGCCCGCTGCGGCCCGCGCGTTGCAGAAGTCGCGCGACGCCTTTGGGCGAACCGATCTGCAGGACCTGGTCCACGGGTGTGAAGTCCACGCCGAGGTCCAGGCTCGACGTGCAGACGACGGCCTTCAATTTGTTGCGGCGCAGGCGGTCCTCGACCCAGTCGCGCACCTCACGTTCCAGCGAACCATGATGCAACGCGATGCGCCCGGCCCAGTCCGGGCGCGCTGCGAGAATGGCCTGGTACCAGATCTCGGTGGCCGAGCGGACATTGGTGAAGACCAGCGTCGAGCGCGCGCCATCGATGGCGCGGACAACCTCGGGCAACAACTTGAGACCGATGTGTCCTGCCCAGGGAAAACGCTCGATCGTCGCTGGATGCGCGGTGACGATCTCAATGGCCTTGGCGTCGAGTCCCTTAACGACACGGCCGGGCGCCGCGCCGATGCCGGTGAGACAGGTCAATGCCTGGTCGAGATTGGCCAGTGTCGCGGACAATCCCCACACGCGCAGTGTCGGGCGCTCAGTTGACATCGAGCCGCGCAGACGCGCCAGCGCCAATTCGACCTGCACGCCGCGCTTGCTCGACAGGAGTTCGTGCCACTCGTCGACGATCACCGCGGACAGGTGCACCACGCGCTCGCGCCAGTCGGCGCGCGCGAGCATCAGCGTGAGACTCTCGGGTGTGGTGATGAGCGCGGTCGGCAGGCGCTTGTTCTGCCGCGCGCGCGCCGAGGACGCCGTGTCGCCGGTGCGCACGTCGACCGTCCAGTGAGGTTGCAACGCCCGCGCGGCACGCGCAAGTGCTAATCCCGTGTCGGCGGCCAAAGCGCGCAGCGGCGTGATCCAGAGTACGGTCAAGGGCGGCGGAGCATCGGCCTCGCCCGCGGGCCCCAAGACCAGCGGCGGAATCCACGCGGCGTAGGTCTTGCCCATGCCGGTAGGCGCGTGCAGCAGCCCGCTCTCGCCGTTTGCGAACGCTGACCAGACTTCTTCCTGGAATGCAAACGGCGACCAGCCTTGCGTCGCAAACCATGCGCGTGCGGCGACCAACGCCGTGCTTGCGGCATTCCGACACATCGCAGGATGGTAGCGGAATTCCCGGACATGCCGTGTCGCCTATTCCAGTACGACCAGCTCCCGGTTGGCCCGGCGCAGCATGCCGGTCATTCCCAACGCAAGATTGGCGAGCAGTTTGATCTTGATGGCCGGCGCGTCGTGGTCCAGCTGCGCAAACGTGGCGCGCGAAAGCACGAGGCAGGTGACAGGTTCCAGCGCGATACATAGGCGAAGGCTTGAAAAACAGCCGGGGCGGATAGACTTACGTCCAGACGCCACTTCGGCGCGCGCATGCCTGATGCAAATTCATCTCCCTGATCCCAGCTATACCGGTTCCGCCCGCGCAAAGGCCAATTTCCGCCTGGCGGTGTGGAGTTCGCTCGGCTTTGTCGGTTTGCTGTGGCTCATTCCGCTGATGGGCTGGGGGCTCGACCTGCAGCAGTTCGGCGTTCGGCCGCGGGAATGGATAGGTCTTCCCGGCATCATGGTGGCGCCGCTGTTGCACGCGGACTTCAATCACCTCATCGTCAACACCGTACCGCTGGTGGTGCTGGGCACGACGATGTTCCACATCTACCCCTTTGCAGCGTTTCGCGTGCTTCCCGCGGTGTATTTCGGGTCGGGCATTCTTGTATGGCTGTTCGCGCGCGGTGGCGACCACATCGGCGCCAGCGGACTGATCTACGGCCTCGTCAGCTACATCTTCGTGGCGGGACTGATCCGCAGCGACCGCCGCGCGGTGGCGGCGGCGATGCTCGTCGCGTTCATGTACGGCTCGCTGGTATGGGGCGTGCTGCCGTTCAATCCTGCGTATTCATGGGAAACGCATCTGGCGGCCGCGTTGATCGGTCTCGTGATGGCGTTCCTGCTGCGCCATCACGACAACCCGCCCAAGGCTCGCTATTCATGGGAAGGCGAGACGGCGCCGGACCAGGAAGTCGACTATTCGGGCCAGTACCAGGAACTGCCCGGTGAATTTCGCGAGGAACCCGAGCCCGCCGAGCCCGTGCCGCGACTACCGACCCGACACTAACGCGCTTTTCTGCCTAACCACCGGCCGCGGAGGAGTGGTCGCGCGTGATCACCCATGCGCCGTCCTTCTTTTCGACGATCAGCGTGAAGAGTCCGCGCGGCGCTTTCTGCGCAGCTTCGTTGGCGCGAGTCAGCTTCCACCGTCCGAACACGTAGACCATGTCCGGATTGATTTCGCGGATTTCGAGGGGGTCGAAGCTGAGCTGACCCATCGCGGCCGCATCCGGGTAGCCCTTCTTGTAGCTGTCGAGCGTGGCCTGCCAGCCGTACCGGAACGAGTCCCCACCTGCAAAGCGGATGGACTCATTTTTCCAGTAATACTGCATGAAGCCCTCGATGTCACCGCGATTCCATGCCTCGTCCTGAATCGCGAGCATCTTGCGGACCGCGGTGGTGGCCGGCGTGTCCGCGGCAGTCGCTACTCTCGAGTCCTGGGCGGAAGCCGTAAGCGCCACCATGCACAGGAACGCGAATGCGCGCCGGCGCCGCATCGTCCTATACCGCCATCTTGATCGCGACGGGCGCAGGCGCCGGCAACGGCGAGCGGAACTGCGCGAGCAGCACGTCTTCGCGCGTCTTGGCCGTCTTGAGATGCGCGAGCTTCACGTGGCCATAACCACGGATGTGCTCCGGCACTGACGCCAAGTCCACCGCCGTGCCGTGGTTTTGCGGCGTAAGCTTGGCCAGGATTTCGGCGATCACCGTTTCATATTCGCCGATCAGCGCACGTTCCATCTTGCGCTCCTCCGTGCGGCCGAAGAAATCGAGCCCCGTGCCACGGAACTTGCGCATCTTGGCCAGCACGCCGAACGCCTTCAACATCCAAGGTCCGTAGACTGATTTCTTCGGCACGCCGGTGATCGCATCCGGCTTGTTGAACACCGGCGGCGCAAGGTGGAAGGTCAGCTTGTAGTCCCCCTCAAACTGGGCGGCGACGCGTGCCGTGAAGTCCGACTCCGCATACAGCCGCGCAACCTCGTACTCGTCCTTGATGGCGAGTAGCTTGAAGTAGTAACGCGCGACCGCTTCGGTCAGTTCGGTGATGCCCGGCATAGCCTTGGCTTCGGCGGCGCGCGTCAACGCAAACAGGTCCGAATAGCGCTTGGCGTAGGCCGCGTCCTGGTAGTCGGTCAGGAACTTGACGCGGCGCTCGACCATCTCGTCGAGGGATTGCGACAACACCTGCGAGTCCGGCTTGGCCGCGGAAACGGCGGCCGACGCCACGATCGTGGGTTCCACTGCGGCCAGGCGGCCCCAGTTGAAGCTCTGCTTGTTCGACTCGATGGCCTGGCCGTTCAATTCGATGGCGCGCAGGATCGACGCTTCGCTCAACGGAATGAGCCCGCGCTGGAATGCGTAGCCGACCATGAACAGGTTGGTCGCGATCGAGTCACCCATGAGACCCGTGGCCAGTTTGCTGGCGTCGAGGAACTCGGCGTCGCCGGGCGCGACCGCGTCCTTGATTTCCTGCTCCATCGAACCGGTCGGGAAGCGCAGGTCCGGTTCGCGCGTGAATTGCGCGGGCATGACCAGCGCGGTGTTCACAAGCGCCTTGGTGACGCCTTTCTGCATCTTGGCCAGGGCTTCATAGCCGACGCCGGTCAGGATGTCACAGGCCAGCACCAGCTTGGCTTCGCCGGCGGCGATGCGCGTCGCAAACATGTTCTCCGGCTTGTCGCCGATGCGCACGTGCGAGACGACGGCGCCATTTTTTTGCGCGAGGCCAGTCATGTCGAGCACGCTGCAACCTTTGCCTTCCAAATGCGCGGCCATGCCCATCAACGCGCCGATGGTCACCACCCCCGTGCCGCCGATGCCGGTGACCAGCACGCTGTACGGCTCGGCCGTCGACGGCAGCGCAGGCGTGGGAAGGGCCGAGAAGTCGACAGCCGCGGCCTTCTTCGGCTTGCGCAGTTGGCCGCCTTCGACCGTCACGAACGAGGGACAAAAGCCCTTCACGCAGGAGAAATCCTTGTTGCACGAGGACTGGTCGATCGTGCGCTTGCGTCCGAATTCCGATTCCACGGGCGCAATGGATACGCAGTTGGATTGCACGCCGCAGTCGCCACAGCCTTCGCACACCAATTCGTTGATGATCACGCGCTTGGCCGGGTCCACCAATTTGCCGCGCTTGCGGCGCCGGCGCTTTTCCGCGGCGCAGGTCTGGTCGTACAGGAGGACCGTGCAACCGGGGATATCGCGCATCTCGCGCTGTACTGCATCCATCTCATCGCGATGATGAATGCGGATGTCGCTGGAGAAATAATTGTCCGGATACTTGTCCGGCTCGTCGCTGACAACGATGATGCGCTTTACGCCTTCGGCCGCAACCTGCTCGGCAATTTGCGCCGGCGAAATGGGACCGTCCACCGGCTGGCCACCCGTCATCGCGACCGCGTCGTTGTAGAGGATCTTGTAGGTGATGTTGACTTCGGCGGCCACCGAAGCGCGAATGGCGAGAATCCCGCTGTGGTAGTACGTGCCGTCGCCCAGGTTGGCGAAGATGTGCTTTTCATTGGTGAATGGCGCCTGACCGATCCACGGCACACCTTCGCCGCCCATGTGCGTGTATTCGGTCGTGCTGCGGTCCATCCAGATCGCCATCACGTGGCAGCCGATCCCTGCAGTCGCTCTGCTGCCCTCCGGCAGCTTGGTCGACGTGTTGTGGGGGCAGCCCGAGCAGAAATAGGGCTGGCGCGTGAGGTCAATGTTGGGCTGGGCCAGTGCGGCTTCCTTGGCGTTGATCCAGTCCACCCGCGCGCGCAGCTCTTCCATCTTGCGAGGATGCAATTGCAGGCGCTCGATGCGCTTCGCAATGACGCGCGCGATCATCGCGGGCGTCAATTCGGCGGCGGCGGGCAGCAGCCAGTCGCCGTGAGGACGCACCCATTCGCCCTTTTCGTCGAACTTGCCCACGACGCGCGGGCGCACGTCGTCGCGCCAGTTGTAAAGCTGCTCCTTCAGCTGGTACTCGACGATCTGGCGCTTTTCCTCGACGACCAGGATTTCCTCCAGGCCTTCGGCAAAATTGCGCACGCCTTCCGGTTCCAGAGGCCAGGGCATGGCGATCTTGTAGACGCGGATGCCCAACTCGGCGCAGTCAGCATCGGTGATGCCTAAGTCGACGAGCGCCTGGCGCACATCGGGATAGCTCTTGCCGGACGTGGCGATACCCAAGCGCGGCTTGGGAGAGTCGATGACGATTTTGTTGAGTTCGTTGACGCGGCAGTAGTGCAGCGCTGCGTAAATCTTGTAATCCTGCATCCGCGCTTCGGTTTCCAGGAAGCCGTCGGGCCAGCGGATGGACAAACCTGAAGGAGGAAACGGAAAGTCCTCGGGGATGATGATCTTGGTGCGCGCCGGGTCGATGTACACCGACGACGAGCTTTCCACCGTGTCCGCGACGCACTTGAAGCCGACCCAGCAACCCGAGAATCGCGACATTGCCCAGCCGTGCAGGCCGAGGTCCAGGATTTCCTGCACGGACGACGGATAGAGCACCGGCATCATGGCCGCGGAAAACATGTGATCAGACTGGTGGGGTAGGGTGGAGGACTTGGCCGCGTGGTCGTCACCGGCCAATACCAGCACGCCGCCATGCTTGGACGTGCCCGCGAAATTGGCGTGCTTGAACACGTCGCCACAGCGGTCCACGCCGGGGCCCTTGCCGTACCACATGGCGAACACGCCATCGACGGTGGCGCCCGGATGCAGGTTGACTTGCTGCGTGCCCCAGATCGATGTCGCTGCGAGGTCCTCGTTCAATCCCGGCTGGAACTTGATGTTTGCGCGATCCAGGAACTTCTGCGCCTTCCATAGCGACTGGTCCAGTGCGCCCAGCGGCGAACCACGGTAGCCCGAGACAAAGCCGCCCGTATTGAGGCCGGCCAGCTTGTCGCGCTGGCGCTGCAGGATCAGCAGTCGGACGAAGGCTTGCGCGCCCGTCAGGTATACGCGACCGGATTCGAGCTCGTACTTGTCGTCGAGCGCGACTTCGCGCAAAGCAGGGGTGGCAGCCGAAGTGGTCGCAACTGACGTAGAAACGGGGGATGCAGCCATCAACGGGACTCCGCAAAAATTGTGTTCTTGGGGACGCGCGAAAGAACCGGGTAGGTCTCGCGACGCACGCGAAACGGGGATTGTGTCCCCGCTGCGTCAGGGCGCGAATGATACGCGAAGGTGTCCCTACCGTCCATGCAACTCGGGCTAGAATTGCGGTCAAGCGTTGCATTTCCTCCGGCGTCGTCGCCGGATTTTTTTGGCTCCCCCGGCACACGGGGTCGATTTCGTTCACGAAAGTCCTGGATGCCCGCAGAACTGCTGACCGCAATTCAAATCGAAACCGCACCCAACCCCGACGCCGCGGTAATCTGGCTGCATGGCCTGGGTGACGATGGCAATGGCTGGTCGCAGGTGGTCGGAAGTCTCGGCCTGCCTCGAGGGAAAGCGTTGCGTTTCCTGTTTCCCCATGCCCCGGTCATGCCGATCACCATCAACAACGGCATGAGCATGCGCGCCTGGTACGATTTCAAGGACGCCGATTTCAGTTCGCGTGCGGATTTGACCGGGGTGCGTAAGTCGCAGGCGCAAATCGAAGCCCTCATCGCGCGTGAGGTCCAGCGCGGCATTGCGGCGCGCAGAATCGTCCTCGCCGGGTTTTCACAGGGCGGGGCGATGGCCCTCTATGCGGGCCTGCGGCATCCGGCGCGGCTGGCTGGCATCGTGGCGCTTTCCACTTACGTCATAGACGGTCCGGGCCTTGCGACCGAAGCGGCGCCGGCAAATCGCGACGTACCCATTTTCATGGCGCACGGCACCCAGGATCCAGTGGTGCATTTTGCGTGGGCAGAGATGTCGCGTCAGGCGTTGCTGGCCGGCGGCTGGAAGGTCGATTGGCGCACCTATCCCATGGCGCACGCGGCGGTGCTCGAGGAAATCGTGGCCTGCGGCAAGTTCCTGACCGCGGTCCTGCCGTAAAGTCCCGGGTTGCAGTCGCCCGCTTCAACTATCGGCAGCCCTTTCGTGTGCTGAGAAGGCGCTGCGATGCTCCGCACAAATGTCACGAACGCAACCGCGCAGCCAGCGATGCGCCGGATCGGCGTGCAGCCGCGGATGCCACAGCATTGAAACGGTGATCTCCGGCACGGGCACCGGAAGCGGGAAGCAGTGCATTCCGGCGCGCAGGTTTCCGGTATGTCGTTCGGGGACGCTGGCGATCAGGTCAGAGGCCCGGGCCAGTGCCAGCGCGGTGGAAAAGCCTCCAACGATCGTAACGATCTCCCGTTCCAGTCCTAACGCCTTCAAGGCCTCATCAATGGGTCCCTTGTCGGACCCTCGTCGGGAAACCAGGATATGCCGGCCGGCCGCATAGCGCGCGCGAGTCATCTCTCCCTCGCTCAGCGGGTGCCCCGTGCGCAAGACACCGACAAAACGGTCACGGAAGAGTGCTTGCACATGCACTTCCGGCCCCGTCGCGTCGCTCACAACGCCCGTTTCCAGATCGACGCTTCCGTCGCGAAGTGACGTGCTTTCCTTGTCCGATTTCTGCACGAAGCACAGCCGAGCGCCCGGCGCCTCGTGACCGACGCGGGCAATGAGCGTCGGTGCGAAGTTCTCCACGAAACCTTCTCGCGTCCGCAACGTGAATGTCCTGACCAGCTGCTTGAGATCGAGCAGCGCAGCGGGGCGCAGAACCGCTTCCGTGTCCTCCACCAGCTGACCGACCCGTTCGCGCAAGTAGAGCGCCCGGGGTGTGGGCACGAGTCCGCGCCCCGCCCTGACCAGCAGTGGATCGCCCGTCGTTGCACGCAATCGCGCCAGCGCGCGGCTCATCGCCGAGGGACTCAGCCGCAACCGTCGGGCCGCGCGCGCTACGCTGCCTTCGGTGAGAAGCACGTCCAGCGTGACAAGCAGATTGAGATCAGGTCTCGACACGGATCGACCATAGCACCGTTCGCTCGTGGTATGGCGTAAAACGCACGTATAAAATGCAATTGGTGCGCCTTCCGCCATGTTCATGAAGCGAATACATTGGTGACAGTCCCGTATCGGACGTCAGGAGAAAGCGGAAATCATGTTGAATCCAGCACATGCAGCACAAGCGGAGGCAGCAGGACGTGCAGGACCAACAGATTCGCGGCGGTGGGTGCTCGCCAGCCTTTCGCTCTCCATGTCGCTATCCTCGCTCGGTACCAGCATCGCCAACGTTGCATTGCCGACGTTCGCGCAGGTGTTCAACGCCTCCTTCCAGCAGGTCCAGTGGATCGTCCTCGCTTACTTGCTCGCCATTACCACCCTGGTCGTCGGCGTGGGTCGACTCGGAGATCTCATGGGACGTCGACGCCTGCTACTGGCGGGAATCTTCCTGTTCACGGCGGCCTCTGTCCTATGCGGCATGGCGCCCGCGCTCGGATTTTTGATTGCCGCCCGGGCGTTGCAGGGCGTTGGAGCCGCGATCATGATGGCGCTGACTTTGGCCTTTGTCGGTGACACGGTACCGAAGGCCAGGACCGGCAGCGCCATGGGACTGCTCGCAACCATGTCGGCTATTGGCACGGCCCTGGGCCCATCGCTCGGCGGCGTATTGATCTCGGCGCTCGGTTGGCGGGCAATCTTCCTAGTCAATGTACCGCTGGGCATCCTGACTTTGCTTCTCGCGTATCGATATCTGCCATTAGACGCTCGGGGGCCAAAGACCAATCGGATCGGCCTCGACAAATTGGGCACGCTGCTTCTGGCCCTGACGCTCGCAGCGTATGCACTCGCCATGACGATCGGCCGTGGACATTTCGGGCCGCTCAACATCGCGTTGCTGGCGGCTGCCATCAGCGGATTCGGCTTCTTTGTGTTCGCCGAGGCGAGAGTGCCATCGCCGTTGCTGCGATTGGCGATGTTCCGCGATCCGGCGCTAAGCGGGAGCCTCGCGATGAGTGCGCTCGTTTCGACGGTGATGATGGCCACGCTGGTGGTGGGGCCGTTCTACCTCGCGCGCGCGCTCGGCCTTGACGCGATTGCCGTGGGACTCGTCCTGTCGGTCGGTCCGCTTGTCGTCGCGCTGACCGGTGTGCCCGCCGGTCGTCTTGCGGACCGGGCAGGCGCGCAACGCACGACCAGCGTCGGTCTCATCGCCATGACGGTGGGTTGCCTCCTCCTGTCGACATTGCCCGCCACGCTCGGCGTCGCCGGCTACCTTGCCCCCATCGTGGTCATCACCGTCGGCTACGCACTGTTCCAGACGGCCAACAACACCGCCGTCATGACCGACGTCCGCCCCGACCAGCGTGGGGTCATTTCCGGCATGCTCAACCTGTCGCGCAATCTCGGGCTCATCACCGGCGCCTCCTTCATGGGAGCCGTATTCGCGTTCGCATCAGCGACGGCCGACATCGCGACGGCGCTTCCGGCCATCGTTGCCACGGGCATGCGCACCACTTTCGCCGTCGCGGCACTATTGATCGTCGTGGCGCTCGCAATTGCCGTGGGTAGCCGTGCTTGCGCCGAGCGCCTTGCGGGCCCGGTGCGAGTGTCCTGACGCAAGCCATCGTGACCGGGCCTAGTCGCCTGGCCCGCTCTTCGAGGACTTCACGCTGCGCTTGGACAAGACGCCACGGCGACCGAGTGCATCGCGCAACAGGAATTCGACCTGGGCGTTGGCGCTGCGCAGTTCGACCTGGGCCAGCCGTTCGATCTGCTCCCAAAGGGTTGGATCGATGCGCAGCAGGAAGGCCTTTTTTTCCGCCATCGTCAGGAGGGACGGCGCTACGGTGTGCGCCGGAAATGCAGGATCAGCGTACTGGCCCATACCGCCATGCCAAGTGCAAACAGGACCATCAAAACGCCGAAGAGCTGGCCGGGAAGGCGTGGAGGCTGCGTGGTATTGGCGGCGATCAGCAGCAAGTGAATAGCCGCCACGAAAACCACCAGCAATGATCCCAGCCAGTAGGCGTGGGTCTCGAGGTAGCGCAACGTCGCCTCGCGTTGCGCCGGCGCCATCCAATAGGTGCGATTGGGCAGGTTGATGAGGTTTGTCATCTTGCGCGGCAACACCCCCGAAACCAGCACGACCCCGATAGGAATGACAATGGCGAAAGCGAGCATGAAGACTCGGTAGGTGGCATGGTCCATCCAGCCGTTGGCGATGCCGTTGGCGCCAAAGTGCGATGCAATGTACTCCGGCAAATGGTCGGTGGTGACCGTGATGAGTATGGCGGCGACGACCAGAAGCAGCAGGAACAGCGGACGCGCGAACTGGAGCATGGCGGTGGCCCCGGTCAGGTGTAGAGCGTGCCGGTGTTGATGACAGGTTGCACATCGGCGTCCGAACACAACACCACCATCAGGTTGGAAACCATCGACGCGCGGCGCTCGTCGTCCAGTTCAACGACCTTCTTTGCGGACAATTCACTCAACGCCATCTGCACCATCGACACGGCGCCATGGACGATCTTGCCTCGAGCGGCGATGATCGCCTCGGCCTGCTGGCGGCGCAGCATCACTTGCGCGATTTCCGGTGCATAGGCAAGGTGGGTGAGGCGGGCCTCCTCGACCACGACGCCGGCCTGCTCGAGCCGCGCCTGCAGTTCCCGGACCAGCGCCCGCGCCACGATGTCCGCGCTCTCCAGCAGCGTCGGCTCGCGGGCGACGTCCTGTTTTTCCTCGGCATCATAGGCAAAGGAAGAGGCGAGGTGACGTACCGCCGATTCGCTTTGCACCTTGACGAACATTTCATAGTCGTCGACGTCGAAGGCCGCCTTGGCCGAGTCTTCGACATGCCAGACCACGACGGCGGCGATTTCGATGGGATTGCCGCGCTTGTCGTTGACCTTGAGCTGGTCACTATTCAGGTTGCGCGCGCGCAGCGAGATCCGCTTGCGGGTGTAGAACGGGATGGTGACGCGAAGGCCGGGAATCCGGCTGGTGCCTTTGTAGGCGCCGAAGAGCTGCAGGATGGCCGCCTCGTTGGGTTGCAGGGTGTAGAGCCCCGCCAGCGTGAACACGCCGCTGACCATCAGTAGCAGGCCCAGGGCCAGCCAACCCCAGTCGGGGTAACCGCGGGCCAGTGAATGCCAGAGGATCATGCCGCCGCCGCCCAGGAGGATCAGGGCGATGACGATGCCGAAAAAACCATTGCCCGTGGCGACTTCGCGTTCCTGGTGCGACGGGCCCCTTGCGTTCAATGCGCGTTCCATCGTGACCTCCCCTGGGGTGGCGTACAAGGGCTGCCATCGCCCATTACGCTACATATCAGAATGATATCATTTTGGGGCCAGACAAGGCAACGTGAATCACGACCGGTGTTTGGTGGCGTTGGAGTCCATACTACAGTATATTAATTAAATCAATAATATACACTGTATTATTGATGTTATTTATACAATCGCAGTAGTAGTGCAAGCCGGTCGGTTTCGGGTGGTCCGGAAAGACGTGGCCGCGTTAGGTATCGCAGGCCGCAAATGTGGCTGTCCCAGTATTTGCCGTTGACCGCGCGATCGGTGCCCTCTTTTGCGCGTCAACGCAAACTGCTCGGGCGTGAGTTGTGCCATCGAGTCGGCGTCCGGTTTGGCTACTATGGGTTTGGTTACCGGTCAGGCGATTGGGCGATTGGGCGATTGGGCGACTGGGCGACTGGGCGACTGGGCGACTGGGCACGGCGCACCTGACGGACTCCACTCGCGGTACGCTATAGTGTCGGCTTTGCCGCTTCGCCTTAGACGCGTGTCGTTAGAGACCGTTCCCGCTGAGTCATTCCGTCGCGATGTGCGCATTATCGGCCTCGTTGGCACTGCGCACGCGTTCTCGCATTTCTTCCAGCTTGCCCTGCCGCCGCTGTTCCCGCTGCTGCGCATGGAATTCGACGTGTCCTGGACTGCACTCGGGCTCCTGGTCGGAACGTTCTACGCGGCCAGCGCCGTGACCCAGTTCGTGGCCGGCTTCGTGGTCGATCGCGCCGGGGCACGTCCGGTGCTGCTTTCGGGGCTGGCGCTGCTTGCCATCGGCACGATATTGGCGTCGCTCGCCCCCGGCGCGTGGTGGCTATTTCCGATCTCGGCGCTGATGGGTGTGGGCAACGGGGTGTTCCATCCCGCCGACTTCGCGATTCTCAATGCCAACGTCGCACCGAAACGACTGGGCTATGCCTATTCGACGCATGGCATCGGCGGCAACCTTGGCTACGCGCTGTCGCCCATTGTGAGCTTTACGCTGGCGGCGGCCTATGGCTGGCGCGTGGCATTGGCGGTCATGGGCGTCGCGGGATTGATTGCGCTTGGCGTGCTCGCGAGCCAGCGCCACCTCCTGACGTCGCACAAGTCGCCGGACAGCCATACGCACAATCTGCGCGGATCGATGAAGCTATTCCGGCAGCCGGCGATCGTGTTGTGCTTTGGCTATTTCGTGGCGC
>JBDTPJ010000091.1:0-15204 GCA_039932755.1 Betaproteobacteria bacterium | reverse complement strand
CCATTGCCCTGGTGCTGGTCTACGTCGGCGCCGTGATGGTGCTGTTCCTGTTCGTGGTCATGATGCTGGACGTCAATTTCGACAGCATGCGCACCAATTTTCGCAGCTACGTGCCGGTGGCCGCGACGGTGGGCGTACTGGTGCTGCTCGAAATGACCCTGGTCATCCTCGGTGCGCACATGGGCGGGGACTCCGCGCCCCCGGCAATCCAGGGCAGCAACACGCGGGCGCTAGGCCGCCTGATCTACGTCGACTACGTCTATCCGTTCGAGATCGCGGCCGTGGTCCTGCTGGTCGCCATCATCGCGGCCATCGCGCTGACGCATCGGACACGCAGGAGAACGAAGCACCAGGACCCGGGCGCGCAGGTGAAAGTTCGCCGCGAGGATCGGGTTCGCCTGGTGAACTTGCCGTCGGAAAACAGGGAATGAACAGGCCATCGCGCGTGGCGCAATCCCGGAAGCACCGGCATGAGAGGGCGATCGGGAAAACATGTTGTCGTTGCTGACCGCGCCCACCTTGGCGCACTACCTCGTGCTGGCCGCGATCCTGTTCGCGATCAGCATGGCCGGCATTTTCCTGAATCGCAAGAACGTCATCATCATCCTGATGGCGATTGAGCTGATGCTGCTGGCCGTCAACCTCAATTTCATCGCCTTTTCGGCTTATTTGGGCGACATGAGCGGGCAGGTATTCGTATTCTTCATCCTCACCGTGGCGGCCGCAGAATCGGCGATCGGCCTGGCCATCCTGGTGCTGCTCTTCCGCAACGTCGGCTCGATCAACGTCGACGACCTGGGCAAGCTCAAAGGTTGAAAGGAAAGTGAGTGGAAAGTAAGTGGAAAATGAGCGAGAAATGAGCGCCCGGCCATGACCATGCAGCAACTCTATCTCCTCGTGCCGCTGGCCCCGCTCGTGGCCGCCATCGTTGTCGGCCTGTTCGGCGCGAAGATGCCGCGCGCGATGTCGCACTGGCTGACCATCGCCGGTGTCACGGCATCCATGGTGGCCTCATTCGTGATCTGGCGCGATGTCGAGGCGGGTCACACGTTCAACGGTGACCTTTACACGTGGGTGGCCATCGGGTCGCTCAAGATGTCCTTGGGCTTCCTGATCGATCCGCTGACCGCGATGATGATGGTGGTGGTGACCTTCGTGTCGCTGATGGTCCACATCTACACGATCGGGTACATGGCGGACGACCCCGGCTATTCGCGGTTCTTCTCCTATATTTCGCTGTTTACGTTTTCGATGCTCATGCTGGTGATGAGCAACAACTTTCTGCAGCTTTTCTTTGGCTGGGAGGCTGTGGGCCTGGTTTCCTATCTGCTTATCGGTTTTTGGTTCACCCGGCCGACGGCGATCTACGCCAACCTGAAGGCCTTCCTTGCCAACCGCGTCGGCGATTTCGGCTTCATTCTCGGCATCGGCCTGATCCTCGCCTACTTTGGCTCGATGGACTATGCGGCCGTGTTCGCCAAGGCGCCTTCGCTGGCCACGACGACGGTCAATTTCTGGGGTGCCGCCGAATGGTCACTCCTGTCGGTGACCTGCATCTGTCTATTTATCGGCGCCATGGGCAAGAGCGCGCAAGTCCCGCTGCATGTCTGGCTGCCGGACTCGATGGAAGGCCCCACACCCATCTCGGCGCTGATCCATGCCGCCACGATGGTCACCGCGGGCATCTTCATGGTCGCGCGGATGAGCCCGCTGTTCGAGTTGTCCGACACGGCATTAGCTTTCGTCACCATCATCGGCGCAATCGGCGCGCTGTTCATGGGCTTCCTGGGCATGGTCCAGTTCGATATCAAGCGCGTGGTTGCTTATTCGACACTGTCCCAGCTGGGGTACATGACCGTGGCGCTGGGAGTGTCCGCCTACGCCGGCGGGATATTCCATCTGATGACCCACGCGTTCTTCAAGGCCCTGCTGTTCCTCGGCGCGGGCTCGGTAATCATCGCCATGCACCACGAGCAGGATATGCGGCACATGGGCGGCCTGCGCAAGTACATGCCCGTGACGTACCTGACCATGGTCATCGGCAGCCTTGCGCTGTGCGGTATTCCGCCGTTCGCGGGATTCTTTTCCAAGGACGCGATCATCGAAGCCGTTCACCTGTCGAGGATTCCCGGCCACTCGTTCGCGTATCTTTCCGTGGTGACCGGCGTGTTCGTGACGGCCTTCTACACGTTCCGCATGCTCTTCATGACTTTTCATGGTGCGCCGCGCTTCGATACCAAGGGTTCGGCACACGCTGCGATCGATTTGCACGACGACAGTCACCATGCCGGTCCGCCGCAGGAAAGCCCATGGGTGGTTACCGTGCCGTTGCTGCTGTTGGCCATTCCTTCGATTTGTGCCGGCTGGATATTCATCGAGCCCATGCTGTTCGGCGATTTTTTCGGCAATTCGATCGTCGTCCTGGAACAACACGCTGTGCTGGCGGAACTCAAGCAGGAGTGGCATGGGGTGGGCGCCTTCATTGCGCATGGCCTGCAGAGCCTTCCCTTCTGGTTGGCGGTGGCCGGCATCGTCAGCGCTTGGTATCTCTACCTTGTCAAGCCAGCGCTGCCCGCGCGGATCGCCGCGGCGCTCGGACCCGTCTATACGCTGCTCGACAACAAGTACTACTTCGACAAGTTCAATGACTGGTTCGTTGCCGGCGGCGCGCGCAAGGTCGGAAACCTGTTCTCGAACGTGGGCGACCGGATGCTGATCGAAGGGATCGTCAATGGCTCGGCGCACCTTGTCGACCGCTGTTCGGCGCTATTGCGCAAGATTCAATCCGGCTATGTCTATCACTATGCCTTCACCATGATCATCGGGCTGTTCGCACTGCTGATCTGGTGGGTGCCGCGTTGAATTTCCTCCCATGACTCCGTATCTGTCCCTTTCCATCTGGGTGCCCATCGTCGCGGGCGTGATGGTGCTCGCGATTGGCCGCGACAGCGATGCCAGGACGGCGCGCTGGATTGCGCTGGCGGGAGCGCTCGCCAGCTTCCTGGTGACCATCCCGCTGTACGTGCATTTCGACAACTCGACTGCCGCGCTCCAGTTTGTCGAGCGGCGCGACTGGATTCCCTATTTCGACATCTACTACTTTGTCGGGGTGGACGGCATTTCGGTCCTCTTCATCCTGCTCAATGCCTTCATCACGTTGCTGGTGGTCTGGGCCGGGTGGCAGGTGATCACCGTGCGCGTCGCGCAGTACATGGCGGCGTTCCTGATCATGTCGGGCTTCATCAATGGCGCCTTCGCCGCGCAGGACGCGATCCTGTTCTATGTGTTCTTCGAGGCGATGCTGATCCCGATGTACCTCATCATCGGCATCTGGGGCGGGTCCAATCGGGTCTACGCCGCCATCAAATTTTTCCTGTACACGCTATTGGGCTCGCTGCTGATGCTCGTCGCGTTCATTTACCTGTACCAGAAGTCGGGAAGCTTCGAGCTCTCGGTCTGGTACGACCTGCCACTGTCGCTCAAGACGCAAATGCTGATCTTCGTCGCGTTCTTCGCGGCGTTTGCAGTCAAGGTGCCCATGTGGCCGGTCCATACCTGGCTGCCCGACGCCCACCCCGAAGCGCCGACCGGTGGCTCGGTGGTGCTGGCGGCCATTACGCTCAAGATCGGCGCGTACGGTTTCCTGCGCTTCATCCTGCCCATCCTGCCGGACGCGAGCCGCAGTCCGCAGGTGGTTGCTTTCATGATCACGCTATCGTTGATCGCCGTCGTCTACATCGGCTTTGTCGCGCTGGTGCAGGCGGACATGAAGCGGCTCATCGCTTATTCGTCGATCTCGCACATGGGGATCGTCACACTCGGCTTTTTCCTGTTCAGCGCGCAAGGTATGGAAGGTGGCCTCGCGCAGATGATCTCGCATGGCTTCGTATCGGCGGCAATGTTCCTGTGCGTTGGCGTGTTGTACGACCGCATGCATACCCACCTGATTGCCGACTTCGGCGGCGTCGCCAACACCATGCCCAAGTTTGCGGCATTCATGATGCTGTTCTCGATGGCCAATGCCGGCCTGCCCGCAACGTCGGGATTTGTGGGCGAGTTCCTTGTCATACTCGCCGCGGTCAAGGTCAATTTCTGGATTGCCTTCCTGGCCGCCGTGTCGCTGATCCTGGGTGCCGCCTATACGCTGTGGATGTACAAGCGGGTGATTTACGGCGAGGTGGCTAACGCCCATGTGAGGGCGTTGCACGATCTCAACCGGCGGGAGTTCTGGTTGCTCGGGACGCTCGCCGTGGCGGTACTGGTCATGGGCGTCTGGCCCAAGCCCTTTGTCGACGTGATGCATGTCTCGGTCATCGATCTCCTGGCCCACGTCGCCAAGAGCAAACTTGAGTGGCCCTCGCCTTGAACTTCCTGCCCATCCTGCCCGAAATCGTCATCCTGACGGCGGCCTCGCTGATTCTCCTCATCGACCTGTGGCTGCCGGACGACAAGCGCCACATCAGCTACTGGCTGACCCAGCTGGCATTGCTGATTGCCGCCTGCGTGACGCTACGCGGCCTGCACATCGACAGCGTGCTGGCATTCCACAGTGTCGTCGTGGCGGACATGGTGGCGGATGTATTGCGGATGTTGAGCTTCCTCGCGCTGTCACTGGTCTTGTTCTACTCGCGCACCTATCTCACGTTGCGTGGACTATTCCGCGGAGAGACATTTGTCCTGATGCTGTTCGCGTTGCTCGGCATGCAGGTGCTGATCACGGCCAACAATTTCCTGACGCTGTATCTTGGATTGGAGCTCATGTCGCTGGCGCTGTATGCGCTGGTGGCGCTGCAGCGCGACGAGGCCGCGCCCGCCGAGGCGGCCATGAAGTATTTCGTGCTCGGCGCACTGGCGTCGGGCATCCTTCTTTACGGCATGTCGATGATCTACGGCGCAACCGGTACGCTGCAAATCGACCTGGTGGCGCAATCGCTGGCAACGGGAGAGGCCAATCACGCCCTGCTGATTTTCGGACTGGTGTTCGTCGTGTCCGCAATCGCATTCAAGTTAGGCGCGGTCCCGTATCACATGTGGGTGCCCGATGTGTACCAGGGCGCGCCGACGGCGATCACGCTGCTGATCGGCACGGTGCCCGAATATGCGGCGTTCGCCATGCTCCTGCGCCTGTTGGCGGGCGCGCTGGGAAGCCCGGAAACGATGATGCAGTGGCAGGGCATGCTGGCCATCCTGGCACTGCTCTCGGTCACCCTCGGTCATGTCGTCGCGATCGCCCAGACCAACTTGAAGCGCATGCTGGCATATTCGACCATCGCCAACATGGGGTATGTGCTGATGGGCTTCCTGGGTGGCGATGTCAATGGCTACACGGCAGCGATGTTCTACATCCTCGCGTACGTCATGACCAGCTTGGTCTCATTCGGCATGATCCTGCTTTTGTCACGCGCCGGTTTCGAGGCGGACCGCATCGACGATCTCAAGGGGCTCAATAGACGCTCGCCGTGGTGGGCGTTCGTGATGCTGCTGGCGATGTTCTCGCTGGCCGGCCTACCGCCCACGATCGGTTTTTACGGAAAGTTCATGGTGCTGCAGTCGGCGATCAAGGCCGGCTACCTCTGGCTTGCGGTGGTGGGCGTACTCGCCGCCTTGGTGGGCGCGTTTTACTACCTGCGCATCGTCAAGCTCATGTATTTCGACGACCCCGTGGACACCTCGCCCATCATGGTGAGAGCCGATACGCGCTGGCTGCTTTCGGGCAACGGCCTGGTGCTGTTGCTGTTCGGCATCCTGCCGCAGCTTCCGATGGGCCTGTGCTACGTGGCACTGGTGCAATCACGGTATTTTTGACCCAAGGGTGCGCTCGGCGTCGTCGGTCTCGCATGCTAAGATGGCCGCTCAATTCCGGCTGAAAATTCTCTCCCATGCGCGTCGGATTCTTCGTAACCTGCCTGGTCGACCTGATGCGGCCCTCGATCGGCTTCGCGGCGTTGAGGCTGCTGGAGGCGAATGGGGCGCAGGTGATCGTTCCGGAGGCGCAAACCTGCTGCGGCCAGCCGGCCTACAATTCCGGCGATCGCGCCGCGACGATTGCGCTGGCGCGCAAGCTTGTGGCGGAATTCGAGGACTGTGACTACCTCGTCGCACCCTCTGGTTCGTGCAGCGGGATGATCAGTACGCACTACCCTGAACTCTTTGCCGACGACGCGACGATGCTTGCCCGCGTGCAGAGGCTGGCCGCCAAGACTTTCGAACTGACTGACTTCCTGGTCAACGTCCTCAAGGTTTCCTCACTTGCCAACTCAGTTTCCAACTCAGTTTCCAACAACGTTTCCGGAACGTTCGCGGGGAAGGTCACCTACCATGACTGCTGCGCCGGACTGCGCGAAATGGGCGTCAAAACGCAGCCGCGCACGTTGCTTGCCAAGGTGCCGGGGGTACACCTGACGGAAATGGTGGAATGTGAGACCTGCTGTGGATTTGGCGGCACGTTTTCGATCAAGTTCGGCGAAATTTCGGCGCGGCTCGCCGACAATAAATGCGAGAACATCGTCAACTCCGGCGCGGACGCGGTCGTGCTGGGCGACCTGGGTTGCATGCTGAACATCGAGGGCCGGCTGCGACGGCGCGGCGACACGACGACAAGAGTGCTGCATATCGCCGAAGTTCTCGCTGGCGAGGTGAACTAGCCATGCAAGTCACATCGATGCACTTCAAGGAGCGCGCCCACGTCAAGCTGAATGACGCGGGGCTGCAACGCAACTTGAAGAAAATCAAGACCAAATTCGTCGAAAAACGCCGGGAGGCGATGTTCGAGCTCGACGACTTCGAGGCGACTCGCGAGACCGCGCGGGCGATCCGCCAGCGCGCGCTCGATAACCTGGACACGTGGCTCGAAGTATTCGAACGCAATGCCACAGCGGCCGGCGCCACGGTGCTGTTTGCACAGACTCCGGCGGAAGTGAATGCGCTCCTGCTCGAAATCGCGGCCCGGCATGGGGTGAAGAAGATCATCAAGTCGAAGTCGATGGTCTCGGAGGAGTCCGCCCTCGACCACGCCATCGAAGCGGCCGGATTGACGGTGGTCGAGACCGACCTGGGCGAGTACATCCTGCAGATCAACGACTATGAGCCGCCGTCGCACATCATCGGACCGGCGCTGCACAAGAGCAAGGAGGAGGTCGCGGAACTCTTCCATAAGAGGCATGGCACGCCCCTCAAGGACGGCATCGATGACCTTTGTCTGGAGGCGCGCGGCGTCCTGCGCAGTCACTACCTTTCAGCCGACATGGGTATCTCTGGCGGCAATTTTTTTGTCGCGGAGACGGGTTCCGTGGTGCTGGTCACCAACGAAGGCAATGCGACGCTGACGACCACATTGCCGAAGGTCCACGTTGCCATTTCCGGCATTGAAAAAATAGTGCCGACGTTGGAAGACGTGGCGACGCTGATGCGGCTCCTGCCTCGCTCCGCCACCGGCCAGTCGATCTCCAACTACGTGGACCTTCTGACCGGCACCAAGGGCAAAGGCGAGTTTCACGGCGCCGAGCACATGTATTTCATCATCGTCGACAGTGGCCGTACCGCGGTCCTGGCCAGCGACGTGAGCGAGGCACTGCGCTGCATCCGTTGTGGCGCGTGCATGAATCATTGCCCGGTTTACCAGAATATCGGTGGCCATTCGTATGGCTGGGTTTATCCGGGACCCATTGGTTCCATCCTCACGCCCATGTATGTCGGACTGGAAAATGCGCTCGACCTTCCGCATGCTTCAACGTCGTGCAACCAGTGCGGCGTGGTCTGCCCGGTGAAAATTCCGTTGCCCGATCTGCAGCGCAAGCTGCGCGAGCAGGAGTTCGACCGCCATTTGCGCCCTTGGTATGAACGCGCCGGACTCAAACTTTGGAGTTGGTTCGCGTTGCGCCCGGCCCTCTATGGCTGGGCTTCTGGTATCGGCATTTCGATGCTGCGACGGATGGGGGGCGCGGACGGAATGATTCACAAGCTGCCGTTTGGAGGTGGGTGGACTGCGGAGCGCGACATGCCGGCGCCGGCAGGCCGCACATTTCGTGCCTTGTACCGGCAACGCCAGGCGGCGGCGCGATGAGCGCGACCCATCACAATCCCATCACGCTGCCGCGGCTATCGCGGCGCGCCGATTCCCTCGGCACCGAAAACGCGTTCGTGGTCCTGGCCGAAGTGAATGCGCTTATCCGGCAGGGCAACGACATTGTCTCGTTTTGCATCGGCCAGCCCGACTTTCCGACGCCGGAAAACGTGCAGGAGGCGGCGATAGCGGCGATCCACGGCGGCAAGCACGGATACACGCCGAGCGCGGGCATCGATGAGTTACGAGCTGCTGCGGCCCACGACTTAGGCTCCAGGCGTGGACTGGACATTGCACCGGAGGATGTAGTCGTCGGCGCGGGCGCCAAGCCCTTCATCGCCTACACCATCGCCTCCGTGACCGACTACGGGGCAGGGGATGAAGTGATCTATCCCGTCCCCGGGTTTCCAATCTACGAGTCGCAGATTCACGCCAATGGCGCCGTACCGGTGCCCATCTACCTCCGTGAGGCGCGCGGCTTTGCCTTCGACCCGGCCGAGCTCGAGGCCAAGATCACGCCGAATACACGGCTGCTGATTCTCAATACCCCGCAGAATCCCACCGGCGGCATTCTCGACCGTGAGAACCTCGACACCATTGCGGAAATCCTCTCGCGCCATCCGCAGGTCTGGATTTTCGCCGACGAAATCTACTCCCGCCTGGTTTACGACGGGCGCTTCGATTCCCTTGCGACGCGACCCGGGATGCTGGAGCGCACAATCATCAGCGACGGCGCGTCGAAGACATGGGCCATGACCGGGTGGCGCATCGGCTACGTTGCCAACCGCGCATTGGCGCCAGTGTTCACGCGCTGGATCACGAACACCGAGTCCTGTGCCTCGCAAATTTCCCAGTGGGCGGCGGTGGCGGCGATCACCGGACCGCAGGATGCGGCGGATGCGATGCGTGCCCGCTTTCTCGAGCGGCGAAACCTCATCGTGCGGTTGCTGAATGACGTGCCCGGAGTAACCTGCGCCACGCCAGGCGGCGCGTTCTATGCATGGCCCAACGTGACGGAGGCCTGCAAGCTGACGGGGTGTGCCGATTCGGAAGTGTTCCGCAAGCGCCTTTTGCATGAGGCTGGCATTGCCGTGCTGGCCGATATCCATTTTGGCCGGCGCGTACCGGGCGATGGCCAGCACATCCGCTTTTCCTATGCGGCGTCCAACGAAGCGATTGCAAGCGGCATTGCCCGGCTGGCCGACTTCGTGGGCAAGGGTGGTAAGGCATGACCACGTCGCTCATCGATAACCGCGCGTCGCGTGATGCCATCCTGGGTCGCGTGCGACGCGCGTTGCAAAAGACCGGCAACGATGCGACGCAGCGCGCGGGGGCCGAAACCTACATTGCCGCGCATTCGCAGGGCCCGCGTCCGGCCATGCCCGCCGATCTCGTCGCTCGGTTCCTGCAACGCGCCACCGATATGTCGAGCACCGTGGAGCGCATCAGGACCGTCGCGGCAATTCCGGTGGCCATCGCAAGGTATATCGATACACTCGATTTGCCCCCTGCATTGGCCGCGCAGAAGTCCCGTGCGGGCGTGTGCTGGCCGGAGTTCGCCGACCTTGACTGGCATGGCGCCGGGCTGACCATCGAGCCGCGCCCTACCGCAGGACATGATCGCCTGGGCATCACGGGCTCGTTCTGTGCCATTGCCGAGACGGGCACGCTGGTCTTCACCACAGGCGCGGATACGCCGACGGCCACCGCGCTCCTGCCCGATACCCACGTCGCCGTGGTGCGTGCTGAGCGCATCGTTTCCGGAATGGAGGAGGCGTTTGCGCTGGTCCGCACGGCGAATGGAGGAATGCCGCGCGCGATGAACCTGATGTCCGGACCATCGCGCACGGGCGACATCGAGCAAACCATCGTGCTCGGCGCGCATGGACCGTTTCGCGTCCACATCCTGTTGTTGGACTGAACGCCTTCGCGCAGAGCGGAACGCCGTGGAGCTTCCGGTCATCGTAGCGCGCGCGCCGTAGGACGGCATGCTCCTGATCTGCCTCGTCGTGTTGCCGTATGTCGCGGCCGCTCTCTGCGCCTCACTTCCAAATTCCGCGCACAACGTCACCGCCTGGCTTGCCGGCCTGACGGCGCTTGGCGGCTGCGTGCTGCTGGCCATGGCCGCGCCGGCCATCTTCAATGGCGAGATTCTTCGCGTCTCCGTGCCGTGGTTCGCCGGTGTCAATTTCGGATTCCGGATGGACGGCCTGGCATGGGCCTTTGCGCTCATCATCTGCGGCATCGGCGCACTGGTCGTGCTGTATGCGCGCTACTACCTCTCGCCTGACGATCCGCCCGCACGATTCTTCGCCTTCCTGCTGGCGTTCATGGGCGCGATGCTGGGCGTGGTGCTCGCCGACAACCTCATCCTGCTTGTCGTGTTCTGGGAATTGACCAGCCTGTCCTCATTCCTGCTGATCGGCTTCTGGACACATCGCGCGGATGCGCGCCAAGGTGCGCGGATGGCGCTGACGGTGACCGGCATGGGCGGCCTATGCCTGCTCGGCGGCGTGATCGTGCTGGGGCACATCGCCGGCAGCTATTCGCTCGATGTCGTGCTTGGCGCCGGCGCACAGGTTCGCGCGCATCCCTTGTATCCGGTCGCGCTGGTTCTGATCCTGCTCGGCGCGTTCACCAAGTCGGCGCAGTTCCCGTTCCATTTCTGGCTGCCTCACGCGATGGCCGCGCCAACGCCTGTGTCGGCCTACCTGCACTCGGCAACGATGGTGAAGGCCGGGGTGTTTCTTCTGGCGCGACTTTACCCGACGCTAGGCGGCAGCGAACTCTGGTTCTACATGGTGAGCGGCGTTGGCCTCGTCACTATGACCTTCGGCGCCGCGGTGGCAATCTTCCAGCAGGATTTGAAGGGGCTGCTCGCGTATTCGACGATCAGTCACCTGGGGCTGATCACGTTCCTGTTGGGACTGGACTCGCCGCTGGCCGTGGTCGCCGGCCTTTTCCACATCCTCAACCACGCCGCGTTCAAGGCGTCGCTGTTCATGGCAGCGGGCATCATCGACCATGAAACCGGATCGCGCGACATGCGGCAGCTGAACGGGCTCTGGCACTTCATGCCGATCACTGCCACGCTGGCGATGGTCGCTGCAGCGGCAATGGCCGGCGTGCCGCTGTTGAACGGCTTCCTGTCCAAGGAAATGTTCCTTTCCGAGACGCTGGATCTCGATGCGCATCGCTGGATCGTGCTGGTCGTTCCTGTGGTGGCCACGGTGGCGGCGGCGCTGGCGGTGACCTACAGCGTGCGTTTCATCCACGACGTTTTCTTCAACGGCGCGCCTGTCGGACTTCCCAGGACGCCGCATGAGCCGCCGCGCTGGCTGCGCGTGCCGGTGGAGGTCCTGGTGGTCGTCTGCCTTGCGGTTGGCATCGCGCCGAATTGGACCGTAGGACCCGTGCTGGCCGTTATGGTCCAGGGAACGTTGGGCATGCGGCCAGAATACAGCCTTGCTCTATGGCACGGTTTCAATTTTCCTCTGCTGATGAGCCTTATCGCCACGGCGGCCGGGGTGTCCGTGTACTTCGGCTTGCACCGATGGCTTGACCTTCACTCGGTGACGCGCCTGCCGGTATCGGGAAAGCACGCTTACGATGCGGTGGTCGGCGCGCTGGAATCCATCGCGCGCCACGTCGTCACCTGGTTGCCACAGGCGAGCCTGCCGCGGCATCTCGCCTGGATTGTCGTAACGGCATTCCTGGCCATGGGGGCACCCCTCGCGTGGCATGGCTTCGGTGGCGCACCGCTACTCGCACCCGTGTCCCATGATCCACCACCGGTCATTAGCGGGATATTGTGGCTGCTGGCGGTGGGGGCGGCCATTGCAACGACGATCAATTACCGCCAACGCATGAAGGCGCTGGTGCTGCTCGGCGCGGCGGGTCTCGCGGTCAGCATGATGTTCGTGCTGTTCTCGGCGCCAGACCTGGCATTGACGCAGCTGTTGGTCGAAGTCGTGACCATCGCGCTGATGATGGTCGTCCTGCACTTCCTGCCGCAGACCTCGCCGGTCGAGCCCGGAACGGCGCGCAAATGGCGCGATACCGCGATTGCGGGCTTCTTGGGCCTCGGCCTGGCTTCGGTTGCCTACGCCATTCTGACGCGACCGTTTTCCTCCATTTCCCCTTTCTACCTGGACAATGCCCTGCCAGAAGGTGGCGGGACCAATGTGGTGAATGTCATCCTGGTCGATTTTCGCGGTTTTGACACGCTCGGCGAGATCACTGTGCTCGGCGCGGCCGCTCTTCTGGTGTTTGCTCTGCTGGCCGGTTTTCATACGCATCGCGATCATCACGACGCCGACATCATCGAGAACTGGAATCCGCTCATCCTGCGTTCCGTCACGCGAGTCGTCCTGCCGCTCGCAGCACTGGTATCGGCGTTCCTGTTCCTGCGTGGACACAATCTCCCCGGTGGCGGCTTCATCGCGGGACTGGTACTGGCATGCGCCATTCTCGCACTGCGCATCGGCGGCGGCCGGCCCATCCTGGATCCTTCGCATCTGCCCTACCAGCCATGGATCGCCGGCGGCTTGGGGCTGGCGGCATTGACCGGCGTCGGAAGCATGTTGTTAGGCTATCCGTTCCTGACGAGCGCGTTCCTGCATCCGGTACTGCCCATCCTGGGCGAAGTGCCGATCGCCAGTGCGGCCTTGTTCGACCTCGGCGTGTTCATGACCGTCGTGGCGGCGACGATGCTGGCTACGATGTCTCCGGGATTGCTCCCGGGAGATCTCGATAAGGAGTCCGGCGCATGACCGCGTTGCTCTTCGCTTCCGCGATCGGCGTATTCACTGCCTGCGGAGTGTGGCTGCTGCTGCGTGCCCGCACGTTCGACGTGGTCCTGGGAATCACGTTATTCTCCTACGCGGTCAACCTGTTCATTTTCGCGATGGGCCGCCTGACATTCGGCGCCGCGGCGATTCTGGAGCAGGGCAAGCCTGCGTCGCTGGCGCACTATGCCGATCCGTTACCGCAGGCCCTGGTGTTGACGGCAATCGTGATCTCGTTTGCGATGAGCGCGCTCGTGCTGACACTGGCATTGAAAGGCCGCATCGTCAACCACGGTGACGCCTGCGACGAGGAAACCGGAAGCGTGCTCGATAACTCTCACCGATGATGCCCATGCCGGACCAATGGCTGATCATGCCGGTCGTGTTGCCGCTGCTCGCGGCGGCACTGCTCTTGTGCATCGAACGTGTCCGCCCGAACTGGCAAGCGCCGGTGTCGCTGGTGGTCACGATTGCGCTACTGCTGCTTTCAATGCGGCTGCTTGCGCTCGCCGATACGGGCCGCATCGGCGTCTACTTGCTCGGCAACTGGCAGGCACCCTTTGGCATCGTGCTCGTGCTCGATCGACTGGCGGCCCTGATGCTGGGGTTGACTGCGGTGATCGCCCTTGCCAGCCTCGTCGCGGCGTGGCGGATGGCCGGACGTGGCGAACACTTCCATGCCTTTTTCCAACTCCAGCTGGCAGGCCTGAACGGTGCATTTCTCACGGGTGATGTGTTCAATTTGTTCGTGTTCTTCGAGGTACTGCTGATCGCCTCCTACGCGCTGATGCTGCATGGCGCGGGTGGGCGGGCGCTGCGCACGGGATTGCATTTCGTCGTGATCAATCTGGTCGGCGCCTCGCTATTCCTGATCGCCGCCAGCCTACTCTACGGCGTAACGGGCACGCTCAACTTCGCGGACCTTGCCGCCAAACTTGCCATCCTGCCCGCGTGGAACGCGGGACTTGCGCGCGCAGCCGCCTTGCTTTTGCTCGTGGTGTTCGGGGTGAAGGCCGCACTGCTGCCGCTGGGATTCTGGTTGCCCGAAACCTATGGTTCCGCCCCCGGACCGGTTGCGGCACTCTTCGCAATCATGACCAAGGTCGGCATCTACGCGATCATCCGTGTCTCCTTCACCGTGTTTGGCGGCATGGGCGACGGCAGTGAGGGACTTCTCGCGGGATGGGGTTCATCGATCCTGTTTGCGCTGGGATTGTCCACCATCGTTCTCGGCGCGTGCGGAGTTCTCGCCACCAAACGCCTGATCGCTCTGGTGGCCCACCTCGTATTGATCTCGTCCGGCACGCTGATCGCCGCAACTACACTCGGGGCTGCCGCATTGGGCGGCGCACTCTACTACCTCGTCCACTCGACGTTGACGATCGCCGCGCTTTTTCTTATCGCACACGCCATTGCCGACCAACGCGGACCGCGGTCGGACCGCTTTGGAAATGGCCCGTCGCTGGCGCAACCCGTGTTCCTGGGTCTCGCCTTCCTTATTGGCGCGATGGGAGTCGCGGGACTTCCGCCCTTGTCCGGATTTATCGGCAAGGTGCTCATGCTCCAGGGATCCGGGCAGGCACCGATGGCGACCTGGTTCTGGGCTGGCGTGCTGGGCAGTGGGTTGCTCGCTCTATTTTCTCTCGCGCGGGCCGGCGGCAGCATGTTCTGGAAGACGCATGGCGCGGCAGTCGGTTTACCGGTGCCAGCGGGCACCCGGACGGGTCTCGCCGTTCTCGGCGTAGCGGTGCTCCTATGGGTGGTCGGCGCCGGGAGCGTCGCACGCTTCACACGGACGACCGCTGAACAGTTGGGGCAACCGCAAGCGTACATTGACGCCGTGCTGCGCCAGGTCCCGCAGCCACCATTCGCGCGGAGTTCGCCATGAGTCGCCTGTTTCCCCATCCGCTGCTGTCGGTGATTCTGTGGATCGCGTGGCTGGCGCTCAACAACACGATCGCGCCGCCGCACATGCTGCTGGGCGCCTTGTTGGCGTGCATATTCCCGCTCACCGACTTGCATCTCACCGACGGCCACTGGCCGAGCCTGCATCGCCCGCTCGTTGCCATCAAGCTTGCGCTGCGAGTGCTTCTGGACATATTGGTGTCCAACGTCGAGGTCCTGCGGCGGGTGCTGGGGCCTGAGTCGGCGATCCATCCCGGGTTCGTGCGCGTGCCACTCGATCTCAACGACGATTGGGCCATCACCGCGCTCGCCGGCATCATCACGATGACGCCGGGAACGCTGACGGCCGATGTCGCGGACGATCGCTCCTACCTGCTGGTGCATGTTTTTCATATTGAGGATGCGGAAGTCCTCATTGCGTCGATCAAGCAGCGATACGAAGCGCCGCTC
>JBDTPJ010000090.1:0-15538 GCA_039932755.1 Betaproteobacteria bacterium | reverse complement strand
TCCGCCGAGCTGGCGGTGGAGAAGCCCAAGCCCGCGGCGATTTCCGCGCGCGTGGGCGGCATGCCCATGGCTTCCATGTGGCCACGGATCCAGTCCAGGATCTGCTGCTGCCGGGCCGTGAGGCGCGGCAGCGCCGCCGGTGCGTCAGCATGGGGTGGTGCCAGGTGGGCGTTCATCTTGGCAAAAACACGTCTGCGGGGAGGCAACTGAGGGGGAGGCATTGGTATACCGTATGGATATTCGGTACACGGATTATAGACGGTGGCGCGCTTAGGTCAAGTGGTCGATATGCGGAATCCGCCAATTATGTTGGGGGGCTGCGACGCCCCCTTTTGACCTGGCGGCGGCGCGCTCCTATAGTGTCCGGATGCACGCCCAACCCAAGGCTGCCCGCGATCCATGAAAGCACTCCTGCTGCTGCTCGTGCTGCCGGTATGCATCGGGTACGCCTCCGAGATGTACTTTCGCGATGCGCGAAAAGCCTCCTTCGCCGCGGCGGTGGGTTCCCTGCTGGTGGTCTTCCTGGGCGTGGTCGTGCTGGACCCCGACGGCGGCTGGAACTGGGTTGCCGCTGTGCTCGTGTCCCCGCTGCCGGTGGCATTGGGCGTGGTCACGGTGCTGTTCTGCTACGGACGGCTGCAGATGCGCAAGTCAAGCCACCACCATGGCGCGTGACGCCGCCCAATCCAATACGGAGCCAGCGACTGCAACGGGCGTCGTCCGCACCACGCAACGCCTGCTCCTGCGCCGGCTCACCCTCGACGACGCCCCGTTCATCGTCGAACTCCTGAACGACCCGGACTGGCTGCGCTTCATCGGCGACAAGGGCGTGCGCACCCAGGATGATGCGCGCAACTATCTGCGCAAAGGGCCGCTTGCAATGTATGAGCGCGAAGGTTTCGGGTTGTATCTGACTGAAATCAAGGACGGCCATATCCCAATCGGCATGTGCGGCCTCATCAAGCGCGATTCCCTCGAGGACGTGGACATCGGTTTTGCCTATCTCCCCGCTTATCGGACGCAGGGCTACGCGCTTGAGGCCGCAGCCGCGGTGCTGGCGCATGGACGCAGCGATTTCGGGTTGATGCGAATCGTGGCGATCACGTCGCCCGACAACGTGCGATCCGGCGTACTGCTCGAGAAACTGGGAATGACGCTGGAAAAAACGGTTAAGCTCGATGCGCGGGATGAAGTCAGGCTGTACGCGTCCAATGGCTGATGCGTGGCCCAACGGGAAAGCCGGCCATTCGATGAACGATGAAAAGATCCAGGTGCGCGTCACCGAAAGCGGGCAGCTTCTCAATGTCGTCGTGCTGGACAAGCGTGCCGACCGCATCCAGATCGTGCTGGGCGAGGGCGTCCACAGTGTCCGCTGCGACCTGACGCCGACGCGCAATGCGCAGGCCTACGTCGGCAATGCAATGGGCCGCGAAATCGTCTATGAGCGGCCGCGCTCCTCCGTGCAGGCCGACATCGACAGGGTCAACCCGGCGCTGCGCAATTCCGGCCGCCGCTGATCGAATTCCGGACGCGCGACGGGCGCGGCCGCGTCGGCGAGCCGCTCATGCCTTCCGCGGGTATTCGACGAACTTTGCGGCCTCGCGCTCGAACGCATCGCGTCGCGAGAGTAGTGGCTCCTGGCGCTTGGCGATGACTGGATAGTGCCTCAGCGCGGCGAGGCGTGCGTGGATCTCGGCGCAGGCGGTCTCCCGCGTCACCCACAGCGCGGGATCGACGCGGCGCAAATCAAAGGTCACGGAGTAGCTGCGCAGCGTCTTGCGTCCGTGCCGGTCGCTGTATTCGTGGAAGTAGGACATCGCAAGCTCGCGCAGGCTGCGATAGACCGGATCGCGAAAACGCAGCACCACGCCGTTGGTCTTGGACAGCGCGCCCCACGCACCCTCACGGCGGAATAATGCAAGCACATGCGGATAGTCGCTGGTCGCGCAATCCAGGTGCATGACCAGCGGCGGCTCGCCATGCAACCAGAGCGCGCATGCGGCGACGAACGCGCCTTCGATGCAATGCGCGCGACGTTGCCGCAACACTTCGCGCACGGACAGAATCGTCTCGCCGCCGGTCTCGTGATTGGCCGGGATGGCATTGATGAACGCCTGGATTCTCTGTGGCGTGGACAGGCGGCGCAGCTGCACCAACTCGCCCGGGTCGAGCCCCATCCGGTTGCGGCCGCGGGCAGGCGAACCGCTGGCAACGGTATCGTGTGCAATCACGTTGTCCTCCTGGCGGCCTGGGAAAGCTCCTTCGTTCGGGAGCATGCGGGCGACCGCGCCTATTATCAGCACACTTGCCCCCGTTACCGCAACATGCGTGGGCTGCCGACGTGGAATTCATCCGCCACGCGGTACGTCCACCCTTCCGCGGCAGGCGCAATGTAGCGCAACACCACGGTAGCGCGTGAACTATTTCGAGACTCGGGGTGGCTACGCCGGCAGCCGCACGACGTCGATCCACTTCCCCTGCGCCTGCGACGCCACGCAGGCTTCGATGAATGCCATCGTGTGCGCACCATCGGCTATGCGTGGGTACGGGGCGTCGGGGATGGCTTCGCCCAGGGAGATGGCCATCCGCTCTTGCGCCAATTCGGCATAGACGTTGGCAAACGCTTCGCGCAGGCCCTCGGGATGACCGCGTGGCGTGCGTCCGGCCGCGATGATTTCGGGCGGCAGGAACGCATCGCCGCGCCCGATGATCTTGACCGGCTCGCCCTGCAATGCGACGCGCAGGTAACCGAGATCGCGATGCGACCAGTCGAGCATGCCCTTGTCACCGTATACCCGCAGTCGGATGTCATTTTCGCCGCCCGCCGCGGCCTGGGTCACCGTGAAAGTGCCATGCGCGCCGCCACGAAATGCGATTAACGCCGAAACGTAGTCGACCACCTTGCGGCCTGGCATCAACGCGCCGACATCCGCAACCACGCGGGCAACCTCGAGGTCCGAAGCAAAGCATCCCAAGTGTTGCGCATGGCACCCGATCGCGCTCATCACCAGCGCCAGCCCGCTACGCGACGGGTCCAGGATCCAGCGAAAGCGATTGTTCTGCGGGCCGTCCTCGACACGCGTGGCGAGACCGCTTTGGACGTACTCGACCTGCACCAGGCGCACCGCGCCAAGCGTACCGTCGCGCACCAGCATGCGCGCGTATCGCGTCATCGGATAGGCGGAATAGCCATGTGCGATCGCGAACAGCCGGCCGCCCTTGCGCGCGCGCGCGACCAGGTCGCAGGCCTGCGCGAAGTCGTGGGTCACGGGTTTGTCGCCGATGACATCCAGGCCGGCGTCGAGCGCGGCGGCGGCAAAAGGATAGTGCGTGTCGTTCGGCGTCATGATGGCCACGGCATCGATCCCATCCGGCCGCAGTTTTTCCTTCGCGAGCATTTCCGCGACGTCGCCGTAGCTGCGATCCGCGTCGAATCCCAGCGTGACACCTGCAGCGCGGGAGCGGCCCGGATCGCTGGAAAAAACGCCGGCCACGGCACGCCACCATCCATCCATTTCCGCCGCGTTGCGATGCATGCGTCCGATCCACGCGTCGGGGCCGCCACCAATGATGCCAAGCCGCAATGGGCGGCCGAAGCGTTCCTTCAAACCTGCCATTTCCAATCCTCCGGTCAAAGATTGCGCGAGCACACGTGTGGCGAAAGCCTAGCACGCGCCGACCGAATGTTTGCGGCACGTCAATTTCCGACGCGGATGCCCTTGACGCCCGGCTCCATCAGGAGTCTCATGAGATTTGCCTCTTTCCGTGAAGGACCATGACCATGGCCACCAAAGCCGCCGCAAAAAAGCCTGCCGCAAAGAAAGCCGCCGCAAAGAAACCCGCCGCAAAGAAGCGTGCCGCGAAGATAACCGCCAGAAAGCCCGCGCCCCGCGCCCCATCGTTCGCCGGATATTCGGCGGCTGCCATGCCAGGATTGGCGGGAATGCCAGGCATGGCCGACATGGCCAAGATGGCCAAGATGATGACACCCGAACAGGCCATCGATCTGTACAAATCCAACACCAAGATCGCGCTCGACATCATCAACGCGGCGCTTGAAGGCACGGCCAAGGTGCGCAAGCTGCAGTTCGAAGGCGAGGAACAAGCGCGCGCCATGGGACGCAAGGCCATGCGCGATGCATCGGAAGCTGGCACCCCGAATGCCATGATGGCCGCTTCACAAAGCGTGTCGCAGGAGGCCGTGGAAAGCGCGATGCGCTACTGGGGACAAATGTTCGAACTGGTCGTCGAGGTCCAGAAGCGCTTGTTCACGCTGATGGAAAGCCAGATGGCCGGCGTGCCCGGCATCAAGGAAGCCAAGGCCGCAATGGCCATGATGCCGGACATGCGCCAGGCGCAGAACGTGATCAATGCACTGCAGGGCGTAGTGTCGTCCGGAGGCAATGCGTTTGAATCGATGCAGAAAGTTATGGGAGATTTCGCCAAGTTCATGCCCGGACAACGACGCTGACGTCGGGCGCGCATTCCGCCACCGATATTTCGGAACCCAGCGCCCGTGCATTGGCCGCGCGGGCGCGCGCGGCGCAACCGTGGTCGATCTACCTTCTGGAGTGCAAGGGCGGCGTGATCTACACCGGGATCGCGCGTGATGTGGCTGAGCGATATGCGGCGCACAAGGAGGGCACCGGTGCCCGCTTCACCCGGTCCCATCCGCCGCGGCGACTGCTGATCGAAGTCGCCTTTCCCAATCAGCGCGACGCAAGCCGGGCCGAGTGTGCGGTCAAGCGCTTGACTGCCGCGCAAAAGCGAGCGTTGGTGCGCCGGTTGCGGGCATTGCCGCCGGAACAGTGGGGCGCCGCAGTGTTGCCTGCTGTGGATTCAAACGCTGCGATCTGATCTGGTGCCCAGGGCCGGACTTGAACCGGCAAGGCCTTGCGGCCGAGGGATTTTAAGTCCCTTGTGTTTACCAGTTTCACCACCCGGGCACGGGAGTAATTGTACGCATTCGCAACGCGTAGGCGATTGGCCGGCCCTGGAAACAATGCGTGGGTAGGTCGCAGCGAGCGGGCGGAAAAAAACTGGTCGCCACTTCTGGCAAGGAAGGCATCCTGCATGTGGTCAATCGCGAAGACGGCAAGTTGGTCTTCAAGTTGCCGATGACCACGTTGCTCAATCATGATGTCCCCTTACCAAGGAAGGCGTGCGCGTGTGTCCGGTGGCAGTTGGCCAGTGAGCATTGAGCTGCCGCAAGTGCGGCACTAAGAGTTCATCCTTTTTTTCTTTTTTGGCGCGGGACGGATGGCGGTGGCCGGGTTTCGGTGATGCGCCCCATCACTGTAGTCGGGTCATCATCGGTGCGCATTTCCGACCGCTTGGTCTTGGCGGGCGCGAAGCTGCGCAGCCCTTGGCGCTCGTTGCGCTCGCGGCGTGCCTCCCTGCGTTCCTTCTTGCGGCGGCGGGCTATCCGGCGGCCAAGGTACCAAACGCAGCCCAGGGCAACCAACAGAGGAATGGCGTATGCGAGGTTCATGGCTCGCGAGTGTGCCTGTGGGCGCGGGTTGGACGCAAGGACCACCTTGCCCGGCGTGGTGACCTGGCGACGAGCGGCGCAACAACGGTCACCGACTGGTCAGGCTGCCTGCTTCGGCGGCCAGTTGTGCGTCTCGTCCTGGCATGAACAACACCAGGCGTACAACGCGTCATACATCACGAGTCCGTGGCTGAGCATCTCGTGGTCATCGTTATAGACATGCGATAGCCCAAGCGAAATCGCGTACAGGCCGGCCGACTGTTGGGTCAGGTCAAGACGCGAAGTGTCCGCCCCGCGCACGATTTGCGCGAGATGTCGCAGCGGTGGCTGGTCAAGGCGGTACTTCGCCAGGAATGCGTCGAAGGAACAAAGGTCGCCAGCATGGGTCATTTCCACGCCCGGAATGTCGTAAGGCGTGGCGCCGGTCTCGCGGGCCATGGGCAGCACATCCGACGACGGCACATACAGGAACTCCGCGTTCGGATCGATGAAGCGCAAGATCAGCCACGGGCAGGCGATGCGGTCGATCTTCGGGCGTTGGCGCGTGATCCATTTCATAGTGCTTCTGCTTTGCGGTCGAGCGGCCGACCTGAGGCTTGCCAGCCGTCGATGCCGCCTTCCAGAAAGCGCGCATTCTTGCCCGCGGCGCGCAGGCGCATGGCGGTGGCGCGACCGACCTCATGGCCGTAGACGCAGTAGACGATGACTTCGCGATCCGCGGGCACCAGGGCGGCCCACTCCGCCACGTTCGCCGGGTCGCGCCATGTCGCCCCCGGAATCCTTGTCATCGCTTGCTCGTAGACGGCGGCCCGGCGCACGTCGAACAGCAATTTGCCGGAGAGATCGTCGTGCGTTGCCGCAAAAGGCTCGCTTAACGCATACACCGCACGCCGGTACCGATCGTAAACCGCCGCCCAATTGACGCTGGCCATGAAGGCATCGACGTTTGAAGCATGTTTGTCCGCATCCCAGATCAGCAGCGTTACGAGGTCGGCTTCTTCTTTGGAATGCTCGTGCGCCGCGATGTTGACCAGCGTGCTGTCGCGCGGTCGGAACGCGAGCGTTACAGATGTGTTTCTGACGTCGTCGCCAGCGTCTCCCGCAAAGGCGAAGAACCGCTCACGCCAAAGGTCGATGCTGCCGAAATTGGCCGCAAGTGCGAGCGCCATGGCCGGTTCCATCGGTTGGCCGGAGGTCGAACCATGACTGGAAGCAGCCGTCGTTCCATGATCGTTCATCGAATCTCCTTTAGTGCAGGACCGGAAACCACAGCGTGATGGCGAGGCCGGTGAAGGCGCAGGCGCCGAGCAGGGGAAGCACGCTAACCTTGAAGCGAAACAACGCCACCGCCGCGACAACGACAATGACTGCCGAAATGGCGTTGAATGGCCCGCCGAAACCTTGCGGCCACAGGACGTGGTAGGCGAAGAAAAGTGCGAGGTTGAGGATCACGCCCACCACCGCGGCGGTGATCGCGGACAGCGGCGCCGTGAATCCGAGGCGGCCATGCGTCGCCTCGACGATTGGTCCGCCGGCGAGAATGAACACGAACGACGGCAGGAACGTAAAAAACGTGACCACGGTGGCCGCCAGCGCGCCGCCCAGGAACAAGGCATCGGGTCCGGCCACCTGCTTCAACCAGCCGCCGACAAAGCCGACAAATGCTACCACCATGATCAGCGGTCCCGGCGTCGTCTCGCCCAGCGCCAGCCCGTCGATCATCTGCGCACCGGACAGCCAGGCGAACTGCTCGACTGCACCCTGGTACACATAGGGCAACACGGCATAGGCGCCGCCGAAGGTGAACAGTGCGGCCTTGGTGAAGAACCAGCCCATCTGCGTCAGCGTTCCCTGCACGCCCAAAGTAGCGGTGAGCACGCCCATCACCAGCGCCCATAGTGCCAGGCCCGCGACTAGGACCTTGGCTAAATGCGCGCGCGAAAAGCGGGCGTGTACTGGTGTGGGCGTTTCGTCGTCGATCAATGCGGTACCGTAACTTTCCATGGCGCTGCCATGACCGCCACCGGGTGCGAACACCTGGGGCGCCCAGCGCGCGCCGAAGTGGCCGATCAGGCCCGTTGCAATGACGATGGCCGGAAAGGGCACGTCAAACGCAAAGATGGCAACGAATGCCGCGGCGGCAATGCCCCACATCCAGAAATTTTTCAGCGCGCGACCGCCGATGCGATGTGCCGCGTGCAGCACGAGCGCGGTCACCGCAGGCTTCAGTCCGAAGAAAATACCGGCGACGGCGCGAACGTCACCGAAGCGCAGATAGATCCAGGAAAGGGCAATCAGGATGAACAGCGACGGGAGTACGAAGAGCGCGCCCGCGACGATGCCGCCCCAGGTCCGGTGCATCAGCCAGCCGATGTACGTGGCGAGTTGCTGCGCCTCCGGTCCCGGCAGCACCATGCAGTAGTTCAGCGCGTGCAGGAAGCGCTTTTCGCTGATCCAGCGGCGACGTTCAACCAATTCCGTGTGCATAATCGCAATCTGGCCAGCCGGTCCGCCGAAACTGATGAAGCCGAGCGTGAGCCAGAAGCGAAGGGCCTCCGCGAAGCTGACGGCGGCGGGCGGCATTACCGTGGCCGCAACCCGTTCACCTTCGATATTCACGGCTTCGTTCCTGACTTATTACCCAAGTGCGTTCCCAACTCATTTCCCGTCGCCACCCTCGAATCTGCACCTGGCGTCGCGTAGAGAGCATCGAATACGGCAGCGGCCGCAGCAGCGAGATGGCTGTCATCGGTATGCAGTTCGCGCAGACCTCCCAGCACGCTCTCCAGACCGGCGGCTTCGGGCACGGGAATGCCGCCGACATCGAGGTAATGCACGGACTGTGCGATGCGCTGCAGGCGCGGATCGGCATCGAGGCCGAAGCTCGCCGCCATCACCTCGAAAGTGACGCGCGTTCCGACGTGCGTGAAGCGCGCCCCGTCGAAGTCAAATCCCAGCGTTTCGCGTGGCGCATGCACGGCGCCCGGGCCATCGGGCAGCCAGACGAACACCGCCTTGGGATCGATGAACCGCCTGATCAGCCAGGCGCAGGCCAGGCGATCGACCCAGGGGCGCGCGCGCGTTGCCCAGCGCTTGCCATGGAATTTTGCGCGGTCGAGGCGCGCAATATCGGCATCGGTGCGGGGTTGCGGTTCGCCTCGGGAGAACTGGGCATCGACGGCCTTTCGCAGCGCCAGGAGATCCGTATCGGCTTGCTCCGCTGCGGGTCCGGGGTAGTAGTCGATGCGACGCAGTGCCAGCAGGGCGTCGGCGACGCCGCGCAGGCGGCGGCGCGCGTCGGTTTCGCCCAGGTTCGCAATGTCCAGCTGCAGGGCCGTCGCGGACTCGCGCCACCGCGCGTAGCTGTCGGTGCGGTCGAATTGTGCGAGCACTTCATCCCGCTGGGCCGGATCGCGGGGCGACAGGCTAAGAACGGAAGCGGAGCCGCCGTGTTCCCGCACTTCCGTGGCCAGCGCCTCCAGCAGCGACGCATGCTCCAGTGGGAGCAGGAACGCGCCGTCACGCAGCGCGACGCACCCAAGGCTCTTTAGCGCACGCCAGATGCGTAGCCGTACGGCATTAGGCTGCGTCGGCAACGTCAGGATCAGGATCGCCCACATTGGCGAAACATATACTACAAATCATGTAATGTCTATTACAAAAACTGGCAGCCCGATACATGAGATGGACGGCTCGATATCGCGTTGTAAAACGTCCGCCGGAAAAACAAAAGGCCCGCCGAGTGGCGGGCCTTCCGGTCCAACTAGAGTCGAAGCGTTTTCAGGCGCGGCGACGTACGACCACCATCGTGAGCAGGCCAAGGGCGAGCAACGCCAAGGGGCCAGGCTCGGGGATTTGCAGTTCCCGTCTGAGCTTGCCTTCAAGCGTCGACTGGAAGTTGGCAAATGTCGCTGCCACGTTGAACGAGCCGGTTCCTGCATTGAAATTGCAGTTAGCTGATCCACCGATGCACAACACGTTGACCTGGTTGATGCCGCCGGCAACCGCGTTGAGTGCGGCGGTGGTTTCATTGATACCTTGATTGCCAAAGCCATCGGTCGAAACGTCGATTATCTTTCTCGTGAGACCGGCGAACGCGTTGAGGTCGGCCGCTGCCTGCACAATTGCGGGGCCGGTCGGCGTGCCGCCGCCCAACTGCGCCATCGCGCCGAGCGCAGCAAGCAAGCTCGCCTTCTGGCCTGCGCCAATGACTTGCAGCGAGAATACAGAGGAGACCGTGTTATTGGCGAACTGATAGACCTCGATCGCCACTGATCCGTCCGTGGCGAGAATAGCACTCAGAGCGTTGATGTACCCGTTCTTTTGGGTCGTGAAATCTGCCGCACTAATACTGCCCGACCCGTCGATCAGCAACGACAAACCAACCAAAGTGGCATTCGCCGGCGCTGCTGCCCCCAATCCCATTACCAATGCAAAACCGATACTTGCAATCAGCTTTTTGAACACGATCATGTCCTCCTTTAAACATCCCTTGGCGGATGGCCGCCGAAATTTACAAACCAACGCGCTACGGCGAGCTTCGTCGCAACAATCGGGCCAGTCCAAAAAAACATAAAAATATCGTTTTAAAACAGAGCGATAAAAACGTATCGCTGCGATGGACGGTAGTTGCTACAAGTCGAGCGTAAAGAATTTCGACAATGCCCAAGCTAGCAATTTCCTAGGGAGATATGTCGCGAACAGCGGACGTCGCGGAGGCGTCCAACAGGCAGCCCGGTGCCTCTCGGATCGCCAGCCGTTCAGTAGCGCAGCTTGGGAACGCGTCCGAGCGTGCTCAGCAACGTCCGATCGCCGCGATGAATCGGCACAGAATCCGCGCCGCGCGCTTTCACCAGCGGCGTACCCTCGGTCGGAAGCCCAGGCGTTTCATCTTCAACCACAAATTCGCTGTCTTCCGCCGCCAAATCGATCTCGACGGCAACGACGATTCCTTCCAGTGGCACGGTATGCATGACGACCACGCCGGTTGTTCGCGATTTGCCGTCGGCCATGAATTCGCCCATCGAGACGAGGCGCGGTGTGAACTGCGCGGCGAAACGCAGGCGCATGACGCGCGCGCCGCGCGGGGAATGCATTTCGATTCGCAGCAACGATCGGTTGCCCCGCTGCTCAACCGCCACGATTCGCGCCTCGGGAAACGCGAGAGTAACTGGCGGCGCATCGGCGACGGTGCGCAATGCCGGGACTTCGCCAAGGCCGATGGCGAGCGACGGAATCGGCTCCGTGCGCCAGCTCGCCACACTTGGCAATTCCGCAGGTACGACCTTGCCGGGTATCTCTGCGATCCAGTGCGCCGTGGCGGCGCCGCGGTCCATTTGGTAGACAAGGGCGAGGGGGCGGGGAGTCCATGCCGTGTAGACCGGTGTAATGAAAACCGCGACGACCGCAGCCGCAGCCACGGCAAGCGACATCGCGGCGAGGCGGCGCGACCATGTCGTCTCGACGAGCATCGGCAACAGCGGTGCGAGAGCGATCGCAACAAGTATCGCGACACCGAAGAGCGTGCCCGCACCCATGCCCTCGAACAGCTCAAGGGCGAAAGGAAAGACCAGCACGGAGATCGCGACCAGCGGGATGACGACGGCGAGCGACGAGTGTGCGATTTTATTGCGTTTTCTCTTCCCGAATTTCTCCCCAATCCATGATCCCAGGCCCAGCAGCGCCGCCACGGCCGCGGGACCCGTCAACAGGTAGGACGCGCCGGGTAACAGGAGTGCGGCAGCGATGCCGAGAATGGACATGACAATCCAGACCGCTGTCCACGCCGCCGCGCCGCGAATCTTCCCCTGCGCCAGCCACCCACTCAGCGCCACGGCCGAGAATCCGGACGCCCATGCCGCAAGCACGAGCCAACTTCCGCTCGCGGGCCAGTTCGCCTGGTCGAGGCGCGTGGCAAGGAGGCTCGAGACGCCAAAACCCGCCAGTCCTGCGGCAACCAACGGTACCAGGCTGAAAGCCAGGGAACTCGCAAACTCGCGTACCGCAAATCGTCCAGCACGCAGTTGCAGCGCCGCGAGCGTGCAAAGTAGCGCCAGTGCAACGACGGCAACCGGAATATTGAGCGCCTCGGGCCAGCGTACGACGGCGAGCGTGAGCACATCGAAGTAACTCGCGTTGCCTGTCTCGGCGCCAAGTCCGTTGTAGGCGATTTCCCTAGTCACGCCGAGGCCGGTGTCCCCCATGTGCTGCAAGGTTTGATCAGGAATGTTTTTCACGCGATTCAGCGGCGTGTGATATTGCGCCGGGTCGCCGATGAATGCCGCGGCCATGCCTCTCATACCCACGTTTTTGAACGTCGTGAAATTGGTCCCGTTGGGTAGGCGCTGGTAAATGGAGAAATAGACCGAGCTCGTTGATGGGCGCGGCACCGAACGCGCGTAGGCGCCGACGATCGCGCGGTTGTCCTGGCTCGTCTCGAACATGAGCGTGCGTCCACTGCTTCCACGCGCTTCGAGCACCAGCACGGAAGCGAAGTCGGCAGGGCGGTGTCGCCGCACGAAAGCCTCGGCACCGAGAAGTCCTGCCTCTTCGCCATCGTCGACCAGAAAAAGCACCGGGAACCGTGGCTGCGGCAATGTGCGAAGGGCTCGCGCCACCTCGAGAATCGCGGCCACGCCGGTGGCATCGTCGCCACCTCCCGGGCCTGCGGGTACCGAGTCGTAATGCGCATTGAGTATCACCGTGCTGCCCGATTCGCGGCCTGGCAGCGTCGCGAGGATATTCTCGACCCACCCGCAGGAACCATTGGGCGCGCACGCCAGGTTGCGCTCGATGGCAGGCGCGTAGCCAAGCGCCCGAAATTCCGCGATGACCCGGTCGCGGACGAGCGCATTTTGCGCGGACCCGATTGGGTGCGGAATGCCGTCGCCTGCTAGTCGCTGCAATACGACGCGGGCCCGCTCCGCGGAAAAAACCTCGGGTGGTGCGCTGACGGATTGAACCGATGGGCCGAGCGATGCCGCGAATGTTGCAATCAGAACCAGCGCGATGAGAACAAGTGCGACCGCGAGTCGCGCGGCGGAGGATGGCTTAGCCTGGGACATTCCGCGATTCTAGCTGCGGTTCAAATCGATTGCGTTTGCGATCGGCGCCTCAGCGCTCAATGCCGCCTCGCTAGAGCACGGATTTGAGGAACTCGACGGTTTCGGGCTCGCGCGGGTTGCCGATCACCTGCTCGGGCGGACCAATTTCATGGATGCGTCCCGACTTGAAGAACGCGACGCGGTGCGAGACTTCGCGCGCGAAGGCGATTTCGTGGGTGACGACGATCATCGTCATACCCTCGCTCGACAGCATGCGCATCGTGTCGAGCACCTCGCCGACGAGTTGGGGATCGAGCGCCGAGGTGACTTCGTCAAACAGCATGTACGCCGGCGACATCGCCAGGGCCCGCGCGATCGCCATGCGCTGCTGCTGGCCGCCGGAGAGCTTCGACGGATACACGTCGAGCTTTTCCCCCAGGCCGACATGCTGCAGCCGCTTGGTGGCAATCTCATCGGCTTCGTCGCGGCTTTTTCCCAGCACCTTGCGCGGCGCCAGCATCACGTTCTCGCGCACGGTCAGGTGGGGGAAGGCGTTCCATTGCTGGAACACGATGCCGATCCGCTGGCGCAGACGGTTCAAGTCCGTGTTCGTCGCATGCACGTCGACGCCGTCGACGGCGATGCGACCGCTTTGGATGGACTCGAGGCCGTTGATGCACATCAGCAGCGTCGATTTGCCCGAGCCAGAGCCGCCGATCACGGACATCACCTCGCCCTTGTTGACGGTCATCGATACGCCTTGCAGCACCTCGAGTGCGCCAAACGACTTGCGGACGTCCACGATCTCAATCATCTTCGCGCCACCGGGATTCGAGATGCGCCCCGAGCCGTGAGATCGGAAAACTCATCAGGAAGTAGATGAGTCCGCACACCATCAGCACGAGCAGGGGCTCCTGGATGCGGGTGACGATGACTTGCGAAGCGCGCAGTAATTCCACGATTCCAATCCAGAGCACCAGCGCCGTATCTTTCATGACGCCCAGCGTGAGCCCGGTCCACGTCGGTAACGCCACGCGCAGCGCGATAGGAAACACGATATGGCGCAGGTCCTGCCACCAGGTCAACCCCAGCGAGCGCGCGGCGCGGCGCGTGGTAGCCGGCACCGCCAGCATGCCGGCGCGCACAATCTCCGCGCAATAGGCGGACGTGTACAACGCCAGCACCACGCACGCGACCGTGAAGGCGGAGATATCGAGGCCAATGATCGACTTTACCGAGTTGGCGAGAATGAACTGGATCAGCAACGGAATCGAGCGGAACACATCCAGCACGGCACCAAGCAGCGCATTGACCCACGACGCAGCAGAGGCCCGCAGCACGCCAAACACGAACCCCATCAGGGTGCCGCCCAGCACGGCCCAGAACGTCAGGGCAAGCGTCACCCCGGCCCCCTTGAGCATGAAAAGCAGGTCGGTCGAGGTAAGGTCCGTTTCGAACATGGCGTGAACCGGCCCTAGTACCTGAACAAGCGCGCAGCGAGCAGCCGCGCGGTCAGGGTGACGACCTTGGTCAGGACGTAGTAGATCACCGCGGCCATCGCGAAAAATTCAAACGTACGAAAGGTGAGGACGTTGAGCTGCTGCGTGACGCCGGTGAGGTCGCTGTTCAAGCCGACGACGACGCCGAGCGAGGTCATGAGGATCGCCCAGACCATCTGGTTGGTGAGCGGATGGAACACCGTCCGGAACAGCTGCGGCAAAACGATCAGGCGAAAGGCTTGTGGCGCGCTCATCCCCAGGGACCGCGCCGCGCGCACCTGCGTGGGAGGAATCGCACGCAGGCCGCCGCGAAACGTCTCGGCAAGATAGCCGGCGTTGTTGAAGGCGATCCCGGCCAGAAGCGCAGGAAAGGAGTCAACGAAGATCCCCAGCGAGCCCAAGCCAAAGTAAATCATGTAGATCTGGAAGAGTGCCGGCGTGTTGCGTGCCGATTCAATCCAGGTGATTGCGAATGCGCGCGCCAGCCGATAGGGAGAGTTCCGCGCCAGCGCCAGCGCCACACCGCAGACGATGCCGATCAGCATCGACAACAACGCAATCTCGATGGTCACGAGCGCACCGGCCAGCATCGAAGGCAGGGCCTCGAACGCCTGATGCCAGTGAAACGTGTAGTTCATCGCGATACCGGCGGATCGCAGGCGGCGCGCACCTCAACGGGCGCGCACCGGGTGCGAATTTCGTTCAGCGATAGACGCCCTTCACCGTGAGGTCGGGCATCGTGCCGCCAATCCACTTCGCGTTGAGCTCCTGCGCGCGGCCGGTGCGCGTTTGCAGGTTGACGAAGAGGTTCAGGTAATTGATGAGTCCATACTCCTGGCGCAGCGCGATAAGCGCGACGTAGTCGATGTCGTAGGGCGCGTCGCCGCCCATGAGCAAGTCCTTGTACTTGCCGGCCTTGACCGTGGCGGCAGCGACCGTCGATGTGACCACCGTGGCTTCGATCTGGCCCTGCGCCAGCGCCAGGAACACGTCGGCCTGCGTCTGGTAGGCGCGGAACGAGCCTTTGGCGTCATTCCACTTCTTCACATCTTTTTCCAGCGCGATCGCCTCGAAGGTGCCGGTGACCGAACCCGTCTTGCGGCCCTTCAGGGAGGCGTATGTACTGATGTTCGCGCCCTTCTTGGTGAGTACCACCATCTTGAAGGCGAAGTAGGGGATCGAAAAGCCAATGGTCTTCGCGCGCTGCAGCGTATCGCTGGTCGAGGCAACGCCGACGTCGGCGCGGTTGGACACCAGCGCCGGAATTCGATCGGGGAACGGTGTCTCGACGATCTCGGCCTTCACGCCAAGCGCCTTGGCGAGATCGTTGCATGTATCGACGTCATAGCCCTCCGGATTGTTGCTCGCGTCGCGCGAACCCATTGGCGGGAAGTCGAGGACGACGGCACAGCGAAGCTTGCCCGACGCGATGATGTCGTCGAGCTTGTCGGCCCGCGCCACGGAAGACAGCAGCAGGCACAGGGCCGCCGCAACAATTGCCAGAT
>JBDTPJ010000089.1:0-15658 GCA_039932755.1 Betaproteobacteria bacterium | reverse complement strand
TGTCCGCGATCATAAGCGGCGGACTGCGCATACTTCAGCGCATCGATGCCGTGGAAGGCGATGTGTTCGCACACCGTCCGACACTTGCCATGGGCGACTGGTTCGTGATCGCGTGGCGAGCCCTCTTTCCCGCCAGGACGTCGCTCCAATGACCCCCGACGAGTATTGCAAGCAAAAAGCCGCCACGAGCGGCTCGAGCTTCTATTACAGTTTTCTGTTTCTTCCGCAACCGCGCCGGCGCGCGATCATCGCGCTCTATGCCTTCTGCCGCGAAGTCGACGATGTGGTCGACGAAATCCGCGATGTTCAGGTGGCCAGCGCCAAGCTCGCGTGGTGGCGACGCGAAGTCGCATCGGTCTTCTCCGGGCAACCGTCGCATCCAGTGGCGCTGGCGCTACAGGGAATCGTGCACGACTACGACCTGCCGCAGGCCCACTTCCAGGCAGTCATCGACGGCATGGCCATGGACCTCGCGCAAAGCCGCTACCTCGATTTCTCCGCACTCGAAGTCTATTGCCATCGCGTGGCCGGCGTCGTCGGTCTCATGTCCGCCGAGATCTTCGGCTACACGGATCCCGCGACCAAAGGCTATGCGCGGGACTTGGGAATCGCGTTCCAGCTGACCAACATCATCCGCGACGTTGGAGAAGACGCACGGCGCGCACGCATCTATCTGCCGCAGGACGAATTGGAGCGCTTCGGCGTGCCGCCTTCCGCGTTGTTGCGTGGCGAATACAGTTCCGAATTCCGTCACCTGATGCGCTTTGAGACCGAGCGCGCACGCTCCTGGTACGAGCGCGCATTTGCGCAACTCCCGCAAGTTGACCGAAAAGCGCAGCGCGCGGGCCTTGTCATGGCGGCTATCTATCGAACCCTGCTCGACGAGATCGCCGACGACGGCTACAAGGTGCTGGATCGACGCACTTCGCTCACGCCTTTGCGCAAGCTCTGGCTCGCCTGGCGCACCTGGCGCGCCCCATGATCAGTACGAGGGCAGCGCGACAATGCGCAAGCCGGTCGCGGTAATCGGCGGCGGTTGGGCCGGTTGCGCCGCCGCTGTCACGCTCGCGCGCGCAGGCGTGCCCGTTGCGTTGTTCGAGGCGGCCCCTGTATTCGGTGGACGGGCGCGTCGTGTGACCCGCGCCGGCTTGGACCTGGACAATGGTCAACACCTGCTGCTAGGCGCCTATGCCAACACCTTGGCCCTGATGCGTCTCGTGCATGGCGTTACGGGCGCAAACGATACCGTGACGCGCAGCCGTTTGGCGATCGTTCCCCTGGCGCCGGATCAGGAGGCCGCGTTGACGCTTCTTTGCGGCAAGGCACCCGGACGACTCGGCTTGCTGCTGGGACTATTAACGGCCCGCGGACTGAACTGGAGCGAGCGTTGGGCCAACCTCATGTGGTTCCGCAACCTGCAACGCGGCGGGTTCGCATGCAAGCCCGAGGCAACGGTGGCCCAGCTGCTGGAACCGTTACCGCGTCGGGTGGCTGCGAGCCTGTGGGAACCGCTGTGCCTGGCGGCCCTCAACACGCCCCCTTCGTCGGCGTCGGCGCAAATATTCGTCAACGTGCTCAGGGCAGCCTTGGCGGGCGCGGCGTCCGACAGCGATTTCATCCTGCCGGCCAAGGATTTGTCTGCCCTGTTCCCGGAAGCGGCGGCGCGTTATGTCACGAATCATGGCGGCGCCATGCGAACCGCGACCTCCGCGCGCATCCTGCGTTCCGCATCGGGTGACGTCGACGTACTGGCCGGAGGCACGCTGCAATCGGCGATTGCAGCGATTGTCGCCGTAGGTCCTCACCAGCTCGGAAGCGCATTCGCGCCCGAAGCACTCAGTGCAAAGCCGGAATTACGCTCGTTCCTGCAACAAATGCAGGCACTTGAGTACGAACCGATCGTCACCGTATGGCTCGGGTATGAATCCGCAATCCCGTTGCCCGTACCGATTACCCGGCTCGACGACAAGCCGGGTCAGTGGATCGTCGACCGCGCGGACGTACTCGCGGAGGCAAATGCCGATTCCGGCCGACCTCCACTGCGCCAGTTACTCGCAGTCATCCTGAGTGCGAGTGGTCCGCACGACAAGCTCGACCACCCGGCATTGGTGCGATCGATCGAAGTCCAGCTGCAACGCCTGCAGCCGGCGCGCCCGCGCAGCACATGGTCGCAGGTCATCGCCGAGAAACGCGCGACCTATGCCTGCACGCCAAGGCGCATGCGACCGGGCGGCGTGCGCCTGGTTCCTGGCATCTACCTGGCAGGCGACTACGTGGACGAGGACTATCCCGCAACGCTGGAAGCCGCCGTGCGCAGCGGCGTTGCTGCTGCCGAAGCCGTGATGGCCGATGTGACCAACAAGTCGCTGCGATGACCGCTGCCGCGCTGCGGTCACATGCGCGCGCTGCCCGGCCGGTTGCGCATCAGGCGTTGTTGCTCGCGAGCCCAGTCCCGGTCCTTGATCGTGTCGCGCTTGTCGTGCTGCTTCTTGCCTTTCGCGAGACCGACTTCGAGTTTTACCCGACCATTCTTGTAGTGGAGGTCGAGGGGTGCCAATGTATAGCCGGCGCGTTCAACCTTGCCCAGGAGGCGGTCGATTTCCTCGCGGTGAAGCAGGAGCTTGCGCGTTCGCGTCGGGTCGGCAAGGACGTGCGTCGACGCAGTGGTCAGGGGCGCAATGTGCGCACCGATGAGCACCAGTTCGCGATTCTTGACCACGACGTAGGCTTCCTTGATGTTCGCCCGTCCCGCGCGGATGGCCTTGACCTCCCATCCGGTGAGGGAAAGTCCGGCCTCGACGCGTTCCTCGATGAAATAATCGTGGAAGGCCTTCCGGTTTTCGACGATGCTCATGCTAGTCATGCTTCCTCGATACGACCCTCATTCTAGCAATCGATGCGGCGCGTCCTGAAATCCGTCCTGGTTCCCTACAGCGCCCCGCGCATGTTCGGTCTGGTCGACGACGTAGAGCGCTACCCCGAATTCCTGCCTTGGTGCGGCGGCGCCAAGGTCATCGCGCAGCAGGCCGACGGCAAGACCGCGCGCATCGACATCGACTACCACGGGGTCAAGGCCCACTTCACAACCCGCAACGTCAATCGCGTTCCCGACTCGATCGTCATCGCGCTGCACGACGGTCCGTTTCGGCATCTGCAGGGGGAATGGCGGTTCAACGCCCTTGCCGCGAACGCGTGCAAGGTCGAGTTCGAGCTCGTTCACGAATTTTCGACACCCCTGCTGGAAACCGTGCTGGGTCCGGTTTTCAGCCACATCGCGAACACCTTCATCGACGCGTTCGTCCGCCGTGCCGAGGCCGTGTATCCGGGTACGGGATGATGGCAACCCGCCTCATCGACAATCGGCGTGAACCATCCGAACTGCGCCTTGACATCACGGTAGTCTACGCGGCGCCCGGGGTCGAGGAATGGGCAAGCGTTTCCTTGCCGGCGGGGGCCACCGTTGATGATGCCGTCCACGAATCGGGCATCATTGCCCGGTTGAAACTTGACCCGGAGCAACTGGAATTCGCAATTTTCGGGCAGCGCGTCAAAGGCGGGACGCCGCTTGAGAGCGGCGATCGGCTCGAACTCACGCGACCGTTGATTGCCGATCCCAAGCGCCTTCGGCGCAATCGTGCGACCAAGCGCCTGCCGCCGACGCCATCGAAACGCTAGAACGGCCGGCCGAACTGGAAGTACAACCGAGGTCCCACGATCTCCGCTACGCGATGTCGCATTTGTCCAGTCTTTGCCCTGCGCGCCGAAATCCGCGACAATAGGCAGATGTTCGCCCCGACTGCACCCCCTACGACACCGTCAGGGTCACGACGATTTGTGCTGGCCGCTTCGCTCGCACTCGCCTTTGGGTTGCCGACTTGCGCCATCGCGCAGTCGCAAGCGCAGGCCAGCTCGCTTGCCCGATCGGCCAAGGACGCCGCATCCACGGCTTGGAACGGCGCGCAGGACGTTGCCATCTTCGCGCTGGGACTGATCGGCGTAGATTACCGCTTTGGCGGCGAGACGCCGGAAAGTGGGGTCGATTGCAGCGGACTGGTGAAGTACGTATTCCAGCAAGTCACCGGCGTCACGTTGCCACGCACGGCGAAGGAACTGAGCCGCCTCGGCAACAGTGTCGCCAGTGTCGACCTGGCGCCAGGCGACCTTGTGTTCTTCAACACCCGCCGCCTGCCGTTTTCACACGTCGGCATCTATCTTGGCGATAACCGCTTCATCCACGCGCCATCTACGGGCAGCGAGGTCGAGATCTCGCGCCTCTCCGAATCCTATTGGCAAAAGCACTTTAATGGCGCCCGGCGACTGGTAGGCGTCATGCCTTCGCTCATTCCATCGGCCATCGCGGCGTCCCCCCTGCCGCCGGATGCATGGGATTCCGCCGCGACGAACCCGGTCTCCGCCGCCACCGGCACGGACTGATTCAGCAACTCAATTGCCGGTGGCCGCGTGGCGCCTCAGTTAGTCGCGCCCGCATGGCGCAACTGCTCGACCATCTTCTTCTCGTTGCTGCGTGACGCCCAGTCCAGCGCTGAGGCACCGCTCTGATTGCGGCGATTGACGTCGGCGCCCTTGGCGATGAGCAATTCCACCGTCGCTCCCTTCCCCTCGCGCACGGCCATCATCAGCGCGGTCGTTCCGTTGGGTGATGACGCATTGACGTTCGCACCTTCAGCAAGCAAGAACGTGACAATTGCATCGAAGCCGCCACTGGCGGCGTAGATGACCGGCGTCCAGGCGGGCGCCTGGTCCTTGCTGTCGATGCTCGCGCCTCGCGCGCGCAGCGTGCGCACGATCGCCAAGTTTCCGTTCAATGCGGCCGCCATGATGGCGGAGTCCCCGAATTTATTCCGCGCGTCGATGTTGGCGCGCGCAGCCAGCAGTGCCTCCACCGTATTGAGATTGCCGGCCCGCGCCGCGATCAGCAACGCCGGGTCGCCGTTGGCATCCACGCTGTTCGGATCGACGCCGCGCGCGAGGAGGTCCCTAACCTGGCCGATCCGGTCATTGGCCACGGCAATCGTGAAGTCGTCTTCCGGTGTGGCGGCACTCGCATGCGCAACAACGGCGGCCATCAGGGTCGCCGCCAGCAGTCGCAGGGGATTCCATCGGTGGTCCATTCGATTGCGGGAACATTTCGTTTGCTCAAGCATTGCGGGCAACCTTGAATAGTCGAAAGAAATTGTCGGAGGTCGCGCGCGCAATGTCGCCCACGGGCACTTCACGCAATTGCGCGACGGCCTCGCCGACGTAGCGAACCCATGCGGGCTGGTTGCGCTTGCCGCGATGCGGCATGGGCGCGAGGTAGGGACTGTCGGTCTCGATGAGCATGCGGTCCAATGGAACCCGCCGCGCCACATCCTTCAATGCGACCGCATTCTTGAAGGTCACGATACCCGAGAACGAAATATGGAATCCGAGATCGAGTGCGCCCTGTGCAACCTCCCAGGTTTCGGTGAAGCAGTGCATGACACCGCCCACATCGCCGGCTCGTTCCTCGCGCATGATTGCCAAGGTATCCGTGGCCGCGGCGCGGGTGTGGATCACCAGCGGCAACGATGCTTCCCGTGCCGCGCGAATATGGGTGCGAAATCGGTCGCGTTGCCAGTTGAGGTCCCCGGTCAGCCGAAAATAGTCGAGCCCCGTTTCACCGATCGCGACAATCTTATTTGCCTGCGCTTTTGCCACCAATTCGGCCACCGTGGGCTCCGGTGTATCGACGTAGTCGGGGTGCACGCCGACGGTTGCGTAGAGATTGGCGTGGGCTTGCGCGATAGCCAATACCTGGGGCCAGGCCGGAAGATCGACGCCGATGCACAGCGCGTGTGACACCTGGTGCTCGCGCATGGCGTCCAAAATCTGCGGCAGCTCGGCCGCAAGCTCAGGAAAATCGAGGTGGCAATGCGAATCGACGAACACTACGTCAACGCTACATCGTGTGCGTTGGCCGCGTGGACGCCAGTGTTTCGCCCAGGACCTTTTCGATCGTGGCCCGGGCGGAGGCGCCGGTGTCGTCCTGCGTGAATTGCACGCCGATGCCCTGCGTGCGATTTCCTTGCACGCCTTCTGGAGTGATCCAGACCACCTTGCCCTGCACGGCCAACCGATTGGGATCATCCATCAGCGACAGGAGCATGAACACTTCCTCGCCCAGCGCATATTGCCGCGACGTGGGAATGAAGATGCCGCCACCTTTGAGGAAGGGCATGTACGCGGCGTACAACGCTGCTTTTTCGCGAATGTTGAGCGAGAGCACACCCGGCCGCGCGCCGCCTGGAATCGATGACGGGGGACCTGCCGAAGGTGCCTTACGATCCACCATTGCGCTATGCATTCCTATCGAAACAGTTCGCGATAACCGATGAGCAGCGATTCGACCACAAGGCGCGGTTGCAGCGGATGCGTAACCCATGCACGTTGTCGAAGCAGTGCCTGATGATAGCGAAACAGGGGAACCGGCGCCACCACGCCCCCAAGATAGTCGAGTTCCTTGCGGAAATCGATGTTGGATGCCGGCGAACCGCCGGATGCAACGCGTGCCAGATCCGCGGTCCATGCGACCAACCAATCGATCGCCTGGCGCAATCGCTCGCGACGCTGCTCCTTCGCGGCGGCGTCAATGCGTGCGGCGAGCGCGACGGGCGACAGCGCTTCGGGTTTGGTTAAGGCCCTAAGCCAGGCGGTTCGTTCGGCCTGCCAATCCGCGCTCGCCAGCGCAAGCGCCATCAACGGCGCCCCGCCCGCTTGCGCCAATGCGACCTGCGGATCGGCAACGCCCTGCTCTTCCAGCCATGCTTTGGCGACCGACGCTTCGGGCCAGGGCGCAGGCATGCGCCGGCACCGACTGCGCAACGTCGCCGGTACCCGTCCGGGCTGATGCGCAACCAACATGAGGTAGGTAGACGGCGGCGGCTCCTCGAGCGTCTTGAGAAGCGCATTCGCAGCAGCGGGGTTCATGGACTCGGCCGGGACGATCACCGCGACCTTCGCCCGCCCGCGGTGGCTCGTCAGCTGCACCCAGTCTATGAGGGCACGGATGCGATCGACGGGAATCGGATCCTGCACCTTAACCTCACCATCGTCATCGAAGGTGAAGGTTTCTATCATCTGCAGATCCGGGTGCTGCCCCGCCGCCAGGTAGTGGCAGCTCGCGCACACGCCGCACGCCATGCCGTCTGATCCCGGATTTTCACAAAGCAGTGCGCGCGCCAGATTCAGTGCCAGGGTGCGCTTGCCGATACCGCGCGGTCCATCCAGCAGGAGCGCGTGTGGCCAGGATGCTTGTGCGGAAAGGGCGGCCCGCGCGTGCTCCCGTTGCCACGGCAGCAATTCCGGCCAACCGGCAGCCGTTGTGATTGGAAGACTGGCCGCCGGGCTCATAGCGCCGCGAGCAATTGCCTGAGGTCCGACTGCACCGCGGCCAGGGGCCGCGCCGCATCCACGATACGAAAGCGCTTGGGCTCCTGCGCCGCGCGTTCCAGATAGACATTGCGCACGCGCTCGAAAAAACTCGATGCCTCGCGTTCAAACTTGTCCAGGTCCCGTCCCATGGCCACGCTTCGGTCGAGTCGTTCACGCGAGACGGCGATCGGCACGTCGAAAAGGATCGTGAGATCGGGTCGACAGTCGGCGGGGATGAAATGCTCGAGTTCGGCCAGCCGCTCTCGCGGCACGCCATGGCCGCCACCCTGATAGGCAAACGTAGCGTCGGTGAAGCGGTCGCACAGCACCCAGTCCCCTCGCGTGAGTGCGGGGCCAATCACCTGCGCCACGTGCTCCTGCCGCGCCGCAAACATCAGCAGCGCTTCCGTGTCATGGGTCATCGGCTGCGCAAGCAGCAATGCGCGCAGCGCTTCTCCCAGCGCGGTACCTCCGGGTTCCCGCGTGGCCAACACGTTCCGGCCCATCCCCGCGAGGGCATCCTTGAGCCAGGCGGCATGGGTGCTCTTGCCGGCACCGTCGATGCCTTCGAGCGAAATGAAGAGGCCGCGTTGGGTCACGGATTTCCTGCTGATTGTGTGGGAGCCCTGATCACGAACAAAGCAGCGTCACAAACATCAGCGCCCGCCTCTCTGGAATTTTGCCACGGCGCGGTTGTGGTCGGTGAGATTGGTCGAGAATTGCGACGTGCCATCTCCGCGCGCGACGAAATACAAATACTCGCCCGGCGGAGGATGCAGCACCGCGTCCAGTGAGGCCTGCGAGGGAAGTGAGATCGGCGTGGGCGGCAGGCCGTCGCGCGTGTAGGTGTTCCACGGCGTGTCTGTTTCGAGGTCACGCCGGCGCAGGTTCCCATCGAAATCGTCGCCCATCCCGTAGATGACGGTGGGGTCGGTTTGCAGACGCATGCCGCGCTTCATGCGATTGATGAATACGGACGCGACCATCGGACGATCGGCGGCGCGCCCGGTTTCCTTTTCCACGATCGATGCCAGGATCAGTGCTTCGTCCGGTGAGGCGAAGGGCAGTCCGGGCGCCCGGCTCTCCCACGCTCGAGCTAGGCGCTGCGTCATGGCGTCATGCGCGCGCCGCAACAAGGCAACATCGCTACTGCCGTCGGAAAAAAAGTAAGTGTCGGGGAAAAACCTGCCTTCCGCACCCTGGCCCGACGCGCCGAGGCGCGCCATGAGGTCACCTTCCGGGAGATCGAGCACCGTATTCCTGACCTGACCCCGCGCCTTGAGCGCGCGCCGGACGTCGGCGAATGTCGCGCCTTCGATGATCGCAAATGACGTCTGCGTGGCGTCCCCCTGGGTCAGGCGGGCAAGCAACTGCGGTAACGTAATGCCCGACTCGACCTCATAGTTCCCCGTCTTGATCGACCGGTCGGTACCTTGCAGCCGGGCCATCGCGATCATCGGCCAGGCGAGGGCAATCGCACCGGCGCCCTGCAAGTCACGCGCAACCGCGGAAAGCGACATCCCTGACTTCACCTCGAATGCGTAGGGCGAGCTGGGCAATTGCAGCGGCCGCGTGAATAGCGACCATGCAAAGCCGGCAATGACCATTGCCAGCAGAAGCAGCAGGACCGCCAGGATCTGGGCAATGCGCTTCAGGATCATCGGCGGGCAACCGTCTGGAAGGGGCAGATAGTAAAAAGGGATAGGGGTTGGGTGTCGGCCGTGGAAACGACGACCCAAGTCAAGGACCCGCGTGCCTCGCCACCCGGGATTAAAACAAGCAGCAGGGTGCGGCGCATTATAATCAAAGGATGACCTCCGCTCGCCCTACGCTCACGCTAACCCGCCCACGCCCAACGTCGGCCGGCTTTACGCTGATCGAGATCATGGTCGTGATCGTGATCCTGGGCGTGCTTGCGGCACTGGTCGTACCCAAGGTACTGGAGCGCCCGGATGACGCGCGCGCGGTGGCCGCCAAAAGCGATATCGCGGCCATCATGCAGGCGCTGAAACTCTATCGCCTCGACAATCAACGCTATCCCACCGGAGAACAGGGACTCAATGCACTGGTCGCCAAGCCCGATGCGCCACCGATCCCGTCGAACTGGAAACCTGGTGGCTATCTGGAGCGCCTGCCCAAGGACCCGTGGCAGAGTCCGTATCAATATCTCAATCCCGGCTTGAGGGGAGAGGTCGACGTATTCAGCTTTGGCGCGGACGGGCAGCCCGGTGGCAACGGCAAAGACGCCGACATCGGCTCGTGGGATCTGTAACCAAGGTAGCGCCCCCTTTCCAGCGGGCACAACGTGTCTGTGGCAGCCGCGGCTTCACACTTGTCGAAATCCTGGTCGTCATCAGCATCATCGCGATCGCGGCAGGCATCGCCGTGGTCGCCTACGATTCCGATGACCGTGGCGTTGCTTTGCGCGAGTCGAAGCGATTCGCGGGAGCGCTCGAGCATGCAAGCGCGGCCGCGCAATTGCATTCGGAGACGATGGGCGTTTCCACCGAGGGAAATGGCTGGCGCTTCTGGCGACGCCCCGCGGACTCTGGGCGCTGGATCGCGGTCGCGAACGACGACGTGCTGGCGCCCCACACCCTTCCCGCCGACACGGCGGTGACACCACTCACCTACGCCGGACGTCCCCTGGCGGCGGATGCGATCGTGCCGTTGCGAGCTTCCGGCCGCAACGAGCCTTTCGCCTTTGCCGTAAGCGGCCGCACCTCGCGGGTCATCCTCTGGTCGGACCCGTTGAACCGCATATCGCTGCAGGCCGAAGCGCTACCACCGTGAACACCACTCGCCGCCATGGTTTCACGTTGGTCGAGATATTGGTCGCGCTCGCGATCGTCGCGGTAGCGCTGACCGCCGGCATGCGGGCACTGGCACAGTCGGCGGACAGCGCAACGGCATTGAAGGCGCGCACCTTGGCTCTCTGGGTCGCGCAAAATCGACTGGCCGCCGCGCAGGCGTCCGCGCCGTGGCCCGGTTTGGGCAACTATTCCGGCAATGCGGCGCAGGCCGGCGCCTCGTTTCTTTGGCGCGAAATAATCACGACTACTCCCAACCCTGCATTTCGCAAGATCGAGATCACGGTCATGGAGCCGGAACGACCCGACTACAGCATCGCGCATCTCGTCGGATTCATCGGCAACGCGGAGCCAAAATGAACCGGCAGCCGGGATGAACCCCCAACCGCAATGAACACCCTTCGCAAAGGGGCACACGGGGCCGGATTCACGCTGGTTGAGGTGCTGCTGGCTCTGGCGATATTTGGCGTCATTGCCGTGCTTGCCTATCGCGCGACGGCATCGCTGACTGACGGCGAGGTGCGCCTCTCCGCGGAGGCTGCGCGTTGGCGAGCGCTCGAGGGATTTTTCACGCGTTTCGAATCAGACATCCGGCAGGCGGTCCCGCGCGCGTCGCGTACCGGCAACGGAATCGAACCGCCCTGGCTGGCACTGCCGGCGGACGGCGCCGGCAATGCGGCCCTCGTGTTCACCCGTGCCGGCACCGAGTTCACCGATGATCCCGGCATGTCGGGGCAGCGAATCGGCTACCGCCTGCGCGGCCATGCCGTGGAAATTGCGTATTGGCCGCAACTCGACAATCCCGCCAATGTCCAGCCATCGGTCTATACGCTGGCGACCGGCGTGACCGCGTTTCGTGTCGAGTACCTTGGCCTCTCGGGCGCATGGCGCGAGCGCTGGCCGCAACCCGACAACGCGGACCTGCCGCGCGCCGTTCGCGTGAATCTCACTTTGGACGGTGGCGAGGTGATCGAGCGATGGTTCGTCCTGCGCTGAAGCGCCGCGCGCGCGGCGCGGCCATTATCCTCGCGATGCTGATCGCGGCGCTGGCCGCCGCCGTGGCCGTCGCGGTAGCCGCAGAGCAGCAGCGCTGGTTTGCCGACGTCGCCAACCGCCGCGACCAGGTCCAGGCACAGGCACTCGCACTCGCCGGCGTGCAATGGGCGCGACAGATACTGCAGGATGACGCGCGCAACAGCGTGATCGACCACCTGAGCGAAGCCTGGGCGTTCCCCCTGCCGCGCACGCCACTCGAGAATGGTTCGATCGAAGGTGGCATCGAGGATGCGCAAGGCCGATTCAACATTAACAACCTCTCCAATGATGACGGCCTTGGCAAGGAAGAAAAGGCCAGGCTCGCCCGCCTGTTCGCGCAGCGTGGGATCGCACCGCGGATCGTGGAGGCGATTGCCACGTTGCTGCGACCTCCCTCCGATCGTGGCAGCGTGCAAACGCTGGGCGCGCCACCGACTACGGCGACGCTGCCCAGGAATTTGCGCCCCGTGCGGGCGGCGGAATTGGCTGCGGCGCCCGGGCTTCGCAGCGGTGACGTCGCGCAGATGCTGCCCTTTGTGGTTGCCCTTCCCGCGGCGACCGTGCTCAACGTCAATACCGCCAAGCCGGAAATCCTTGCGGCCGCGATCCAAGGACTCTCGGCCGATGCATTGGCCAGCCTGGTTGCAGAGCGAGCGCGCAAGCCCTTCAACACGCTCGCGGACTTTCGCTCCCGGCTCCCGAGCGGCGCAACGATTCCGAACGAGACGGCCCTGGGAGTTGCCAGCAACTATTTCCTGGTGAGCGTCCGTGCGCGCCAGGGCACCACCCTCGCACAGGCGCGCGCGCTACTTCGGCGCGACGGCCGCGATTGGCCCGTCGTCGTCTGGCAGGTACTTGAGTGACGATGTCGCGTGCATTCGGGTAGTTGCGTTGCAGCGTCGCGTAAACTCCGCGCGGGGGGAGTTGATGCAACTTTGACCCGAAACGCTGCTCGCGTTCCACTAACTTTTCTCTCACTTTCCTTTCATCTTCCTAATACCTGTCATGTCCACGCTTCGCGTCCTGCTCAAGTCTGCACCGGAATCCGGGCGTGCGGACGCCTGGGCACTGTTCGACGACAACGAGCGCCTCCTGCAAACGGGAAGGTCCGAGCCCGGGACCTGGCCCGATGCCGAACACATGGAAGCCGTGCTGGCCGCAACGTGTGTGCGCATCGTCGGTCTGCACCTGCCGCCGATGCCCGCCGACCGCGTGGCCGCGGCAGCGGCTTTCGCGCTGGAAGATCAGCTCGCGGGCCCGGCCGACGAGCAACACATCGCAGTCTCGGCACAACGTGCAGATGGTACGGTCGAGGCCATTGTTGCCAACCGGGATCTCGTCGCCCGGCTTTCGACCGACTTTGACCGTGTGTTGGCCGAACCCGCACTTGCACCCCGGCCTATGGACAAGCACTGGTGCTGGTATGCGTCGGCCGCAGGGGGTGGTTTTGTACGCAAGCCGAATGGCGCCGCGTTCGCTACCGGCGAGCCCCAGGGAAGCCTGCCTGTCGAATTGCAACATGCGCTCGATCATGCAGCGCGGGTGGGCAACTCGCCTGTCGCGGTCGAAAGGGCATTTAACCTGGAGGGGGCGACCGCGCGAGTCACGGCGCAAGATGTCGGTACCGCATTCGTGGCCGCCGACGCGTGGCAATGGGACGTCGCCGGACATACGTTGTTTGCGGGCGCCACGAATTTGCTTCAGGGTGAATTTGCGGACGTCGTTCCAGTCGCTACGCGCAGCTATCGGCGCCTGTTTCGCGTCGCCGCGATCATTGCGGTGGTCGCCCTCGGGTTACATGTTGTCGCAACATTGGGCGAATGGGCCACTCTGCGGATCGAATCCTGGCGCGCAAACGCAGCCCTCGCGTCGCTGGCGCGCGACGCCGGAGTAATCGGGAACGATGCCCCGGCGGTTGCCATCGCCCGCCGCTACGCGGAAAGCCGCCATCGTGCCGGACTTGCCGCCCCGGCGGATGCGCTGCCGCTGCTCGCGCTCGCTGCGCCGGCGCTCGCCACCTTGCCCGCGGGCATGCTCAGGACCGCGATCTACGCCGATGCGCATTGGACGTTTGACCTGGTCAAGCCAGAGCCTGCGGTGGCGGAACGCCTCGAGCGGCAGTTGGCGAGCGCGGGACTGGTCACCTTGCTGGCCGTCAATGCCGTAGGCCTGCGCATGCGGGTTACGCTCGCTACGGGGGCGCCGTGAAGCCCGTGCCAGCGTCAGGCCATGCTGCAATTGACACCGCGCGACTACGGAATCGCAGTCCCGCGCGACTACTGGCGCGCATTCCCATTCCCGCAGGCTGGGTAAACGCATGGGACAGGTTGTCAATGCGCGAACGTCGGCTCGCCACAGCCGCTGCGGTCGTCGTGCTGTTCGCGGCCGCATGGGCGCTGCTTTGGCAGCCCTTGAAGGACGACACGCTGCGCGCCCGCCGCGAATTGTTGTTGGCCCGCACCGCACTGTCCGCGGCCCAGGCGCAAACCGCGGAACTGACCGGACTGCAACGCATCACGCCCACGCCGGAAAGTACCGATCCGCGGGTTGCGGTTGAGCAGGTCCTCGGTGAGCGGGGACTGAAGTCAGTGCTGACCTCGCTCGACGTAAAGGACACGCGAGTCTTCGTAACGTTTGCCGACATCGGATTCGACCCCTTGGTCAGCCTGCTCGACGCGCTCGCAAGAACCCATGGCCTGCGCGCGGTCGAGGCCACGCTGACGTCGCGTATCGACCCGGGCAGCGTGCGCGCTGAGATCACGCTCGCGCGCTGATCGTCGCAATGAAGATACTGGCGTTACCGAATGTGGCCGCCTTGATGCTGCTGGTGGCAGCCACCTGTTTCGTGCCAGCTGCGTTGCTCGATGCGCGACTCGATACTGCTACCAAGGGTCAGCTGCGTTTGGCCGACACGGCGGGAACGATCTGGCGAGGGCGCGGCATCGTCGTCGGCCAGCAACGGACGTGGTCCCTTCCAGTGGAATGGACGCTCGACCCTGGGTCCCTCATCAAGGGCGAAGTGGTGGTCGCGCTTCACGGCGGCGACGGCGCCGACCTGCCGCGCGGTACGCTCGCCTGGCGCCATGGGACACTGACGTTGGACGACTTTTCACTCACGTTGCCGGCCGCCGCGTTTGACAGCGCCCTAGCGGCGGGCAGCACGGTGGCCGTGGGTGGCCAGTTGACGGTTGTCGCTCCCCATTTCGGGTTGACGGGCGACAAGGGCGAGGGTTCCGCATCGGCACGCTGGACGGGCGCGCGGATTGCGGGCAACGCCGGAACACTTGCCCTGGGCACGGTTACCGTCGATTTCACGCCCCGTGATGGCAGTGTCGGCGGCCGCATCGCGAATCGCGGAGGTGATGTGCGCGTGGAGGGCGAATTGACTTTGGGTCTTGCCGGGAGCACTGCCAATGTGACGCTGACGCCTTTGCCTGCGACGCCTCCGGCAATCACCCGCGCGTTGAGCGCACTGGGGACCTCGCCTGGCACTTCAACGGGCACCCCCGACGCAACCGGCGCGGTGCGTGTGCAATGGCGCAGCAGCAATCGCTGACGTGAGCCGAAAACGCGCGCGAAATGCAGGCACCGGTGTCAAGCTGCCCTCCGCATCCGCGGCAGTGCCTCAGGCGCGAGACGTGGCACGGGTGGCCGCGCTCGATGCGCTGCGCGGTCTGGCCATCCTCGCGATGGTCGCGTACCACTTCAGTTTCGACCTGAATTTTTTCGGCGTGACCCGGTGGGACTTCTACCACGACGCTTTTTGGCTCAACGCTCGGACGATGATACTTTCGTCGTTCCTGTTGATCGCCGGCGTGAGCCTGGTGCTGGCACAAAAGTATCGGCCGTCGTCGACACGCTTCTGGCGACATGTCGCGATCATCGCGACCTGCGCCTTCGGGGTCAGCGCCGCTAGTTATTTGCTATTTCCTCAGTCCTGGATCTGGTTCGGGGTGTTGCACGCCATTGCCGCGTCGCTGATTCTCGCGCGACCTCTAGTGCGTCGCCCCGCGCTGGCGCTGGTCATCGGCGTGATCGTGATCGCCGCGGGGAATTTGTATGCGCACCCCGCTTTCGACAGTCGCGCACTCGGTTGGATCGGTTTCATGACAGCCAAGCCGCGCACAGAGGATTACGTTCCGCTGTTTCCATGGTTCGGCGTGTTGCTGCTCGGTATCGCAGCTGGTCATGCACTGGTGCGGAGCAATTTCCGGACTATCGCCTTCGCCAAAACATTGCCCCGCGGGATAGCATGGATAGGCCGGCATAGCCTCGCCGTCTACATGGTCCATCAGCCACTGCTGATCGGCACTCTCTATCTGGTGGCAGGTCGCTAGACATTCGACACCGATGGCACTCCACTGCGATCGTCCCAACGCGCGCGTTCGAGTTCCTCGACG
>JBDTPJ010000088.1:0-15703 GCA_039932755.1 Betaproteobacteria bacterium | reverse complement strand
GAACGCTCGACCTCTCCCTTACCAAGGGAGTGCTCTGCCACTGAGCTACATGGGCGTGGTCTTGCAATCCGCCGTGCTGCACTTTCTCGCTACGTCTATTGCCTGACCAAGCCTGGAGCGGGTGAAGGGAATCGAACCCTCGTCATAAGCTTGGAAGGCTTCTGCTCTACCATTGAGCTACACCCGCACTTCAGGAATGGTGGAGGGGGAAGGATTCGAACCTTCGAAGGCAGAGCCGACAGATTTACAGTCTGTTCCCTTTGACCGCTCGGGAACCCCTCCAAAGAATTTCCACCGCCGAAACGCGCGATTGTAGCAGCTTCCCTTGCAACCGGTCAAACCCGAGGGCCAAGCACCAGTAGCACCCGACGAGTCTATTTAATAGTGTAAATACAATGGGTTAAGTTGCGCGAGACCAGCCCTTTCGCGGTTTGTCATAATGGCGGTTCAATGCCCGGCCAAAACCTCAAGGATTCGCCATGAACTGTTGCCATGCCGATTTCGCCCTCGTCGACGGCTCTGACCGGGGCTTCACGGTCGGGATGCCGACATTCACCTTCGGGTCCGGCGTGTTACGGGAAGCGGGTCCGCAGGCGGCGGAACTGGGCTTGAGGCGGGTGGCGCTCTTCACGGACAAGTACGTTGCGGCCAGCGAACCTTTCGCGACCGTCATGGCGTCGCTTGCAGCCGCAAACATCGACGTGGTCGTGTTTGACGACATTGCGATTGAACCGACCGATGCCTCCTTTCAGGCCGCAGCTCAATTTGCGCGAGAGGCCAGCGTGGATGGCTACGTTTCCGTGGGCGGCGGCTCGGTCATGGACACCTGCAAAGCCGCCAATCTCTACGCCTGCTATCCGGCTGATTTCATGACCTATGTGAATGCGCCCGTCGGTGCCGGCCAGAAGGTCCCCGGACCGGTGAAGCCGCACATCGCGTGTCCGACGACCTCCGGGACGGGTTCCGAGATGACCGGAATTTCGATCTTCAACCTGCTGTCCATGAACGCCAAGACAGGGATCATCTCGCGGCGCCTCATTCCCACCGTGGCACTGATCGACCCGGATGTCACCAGGAGCTTGCCGGCCAAGATGGTCGCAGCGACGGGCTTCGACTGCATGAGCCATGCGCTCGAAGCCATCACCGCGCGCGCGTATCCGCGACGCGTCAGTCCAGCGCAGGGCGTGAATCGTCCGGTGTCGCAGGGCGCCAATCCATTTTCGGACCTGCTGGCTGGAGAAGCGCTGGGCCTCGTAGGGAAATATCTGCCTCGCGCGGTTGCGGACGCGGCGGACGTGGAGGCGCGAACGGAGATGATGTATGCGGCCACGCTGGCCGGCATTGCCTTCAACGCGTCCGGCTGCCACTTGCCGCATGGCCTTTCCTACGCGGTGTCAGGGCTCGCGAAGAACTGGCACGTGCCCGGCTATCCCGAGGGCAAGTCATTGGTGCCGCACGGGATGGCGGTGGTGCTCAACAACCCTTCCGTGTGGCGCTTTACCGCTCCCAAGCATCCGCAACGGCATCTGCATTGCGCGATGTGCCTCGGCGCCGACGCACGCGGCGCCGGTCCGGAAGACGCGGGCGAGGTCCTTTCCAATCGCGTAATCGACATGATGAAAGTCACCGGCATGCCCAATGGCTTGTCCGCACTGGGATTCAGCGAGGATCAGATAGATGCGTTGGCGGACGGCGCCGAACCGCAATACCGGGTGATCCGCAACGCGCCCATCGACGTGGGGCGCGACGAGCTCAAGGATTTGTTCCGCTCGGCGCTTCGCTACTGGTAACGCGTGCAGGACGCTCAGCCGGCACTTCGGCGCGCAGCACGCGCCGCGAGGGCAGGCGCACCGCGAACGTGCTGCCTTTGCCGGCTTCGCTGGTTATCTCAAGAGTGGCCTGGTGCCGAAGCAACACGTGCTTGACGATCGCGAGTCCGAGTCCGGTTCCCCCCGTTGCGCGCGAACGGCTGCGATCGATGCGATAAAAGCGCTCCGTCAGTCGCGGCACGTGTTCCGGCGCAATGCCGATGCCGCTGTCGGTGACGGAAAAAACGCCCGTTCCATTCTCGTCGACGCGCCAGGATAGCGTGATCGTGCCGCCCGCGGGCGTATAGCGGATCGCATTTGAAACGAGATTGCCGAACGCGCTGGCGAGTTCGTCGCGGCTGCCCAGCACCGTAGCCGCATCTCCAATGTTCAGCGCTACGGTGTGCTGGCCCTGCGACAGGCCCTTGGCGTCCGACGACAGCTGCAGCATCAAGCCCACGATCGCAAACGGCTCGTCGACTAAGGGGTTCTGCTCGCTTTCGAGTGCGGACAACGTGAGCAGGTCCTCGACCAGGCGCTGCATGCTGCGCGATTGCTCCTGCATGAGCTGGATGAATCGCTCGCGCTGTTTCTCGTCCAGGTCGAGCTCCTGCAGCGTTTCGAGGAAGCCCGCGATGACCGTCAACGGTGTCTTGAGCTCATGCGACACGTTGGCGATGAAATCACGGCGCATCTTGGCCACCGCCTCCATGCGCGTGATGTCGCGGCTGATCAACAGCTTTTCCTTCACGCCGAAAGGAACGATCTGGATGGCGAGCGTCACGCCGACCTCGCGTTGCGACTCGATGACGATCGGGTCCGTGAAATCGCCCGCTTCAAGAAAGCGCACGAACTCCGGCTGCCGCACGATATTCATGAGCGGCGAGCCGACGTCATGCCGGTCGTCCAACCCTAGATGCATGCGCGCACGGACGTTGGCCCACTTGATGCGATTGGTGGTATCGAGGACCACCATGCCGTCGGGGATCGCCTCCGCGGCGCTCTGGAAGCGCTCGATGGTGTGCGCCATGTCACGCTGGTACGCCACTCGGGTGCGCACACGTCGATACAGCGCCGTAAACGCCGGGCGCCATGGTCCCGTGCCCTCGGGAACCGGCGCATCGAGATTGCCGCCAGCCCAATGCGTCAGGCGATCGAGGTTGCGTGCGTGATAGATGAGCATCGCGCCCCAGCCCAACCCGAGCATCGCCAGCGCCGCCGGCGCCCCGATGACAACCCACACGATGCCCGCCGCCACGGCCACGACGACCGGCCCGATCAATGCAGCGATAAGCGTCGGACTCAAGGCGCCCGCATGCCGATCAGTGCGGGACCGCCAGACGGTACCCGCTGCCGCGTACGGTCTCGATCAATCCATCCTGGCCGAAAGGCTCCAATGCCAGACGCAGCCGGCGGATGTGCACGTCGATGGTGCGCTCCTCGATGTACACGTGATCGCCCCAGACCTGGTCCAGAAGTTGTGTACGCGAATGGACACGCTCGGGGCGCGCCAGAAAGAAACGCAGTAACCGAAATTCCGTCGGTCCGATCGGAACGGGTTGTCCGCTGACCGATACGCGATGGGTGACCGGATCGAGCTTGAGCAGCCCCGCCGCCAGAAGTTCCTGTGCTGCTTCCGGCGCGCGCCGGCGCAGCACCGATTTGATGCGCGCTTTCAATTCGCGCGGTGAGAACGGCTTGGTTACGTAGTCGTCGACCCACGCCTCGAGTCCGGCAACGCGGTCGGCTTCGTCGGTGCGCGCCGTGACCATGATCACGGGCAATTCCCGAGTGCGGGTTTCGGTGCGCAACTGCTTCGCAAAGGCCAGCCCGGATTGGCCCGGCAGCATCCAGTCGAGCAACACCAGGTCCGGGAGGGACTCGCGCAGCAACGTGTTGGCGGACTCGGCATCGATGGCCGACTGCACGTCGTATCCGGCATCGACGAGGTTGACCTTCAGGAGTTCCATGATGGCCGGCTCATCTTCGACTACCAATATCGTCGGCATCGTGAACGACCCCCACGCTCACTTCGTTCGCTGCCCCCCGAGGGGGAGCTACTCGCGCCTTGGAGCGGTCCAGCGGCGCTCATTCTTCCGCCACTTCCGCGCGAATCTGCTCCGCCGTGGCATGGCGCACATCCTTGCCCCTGACCACCTGAATGACGGCCTCGGCAATGTTTTTGGCATGGTCGCCAATGCGCTCGATCGACTTGGCGATGAACACGATCTCCAGCGCCGAGGAAATCGTGCGAGGGTCTTCCATCATGTAGCTGATCAGCTGGCGCAGCACCGCCGAGAACGCGGCATCGATCTCGTCATCCATGTCGATGACTTCCGTTGCGGCGCTGACGTCTAGCCGGGCAAAGGCATCCAGCGCCAATTGCAGCATGTCCTTGGCCCGTCCTGCCGCGCGCGCGATATCAAAATAGCGAACCTGTGCCAGCCGGCTGTTGCCGCGCGTCTGCACCGCCTTGTACGCGACCTTCTTGACTTCGTCGGCCACGCGCTCCAGGTCATTCACGATCTTGGTGACCGTGAGGATCATGCGCAGGTCGATCGCGGCCGGCTGCCGCTTGGCGATGATCTGGCTGCATTGCTGGTCCATGTCGACCTGCATCTGGTTGATCTGCAGCTCATCGGCCCCGACCAGGTCGAGAATCGCCGTGTCTTCCTCTTTTTCGAGGACGACGATGGCGCGCGACAATTGCGTCTCGACGAGCCCGCCCATCGTCAGGACGCCGCTGCGGATCGCTTCCATTTCGGCGTCGAATTGCTTGTGAGTGTGTTCCGTCATTGTGGTCTCCCGGTCGCTGTGCAGGTTCAGCCAAAACGGCCGGTGATGTAGTCCTCGGTTTCCTTGCGCTTCGGCTTCAGGAAGAGCTGGTCGGTCTCGCTGAATTCGATCAGTTCGCCCAGGTACATATAGGCCGTGAAGTCCGACACCCGCGCGGCCTGCTGCATATTGTGCGTCACGATGGCGATCGTGTAATCCTCTTTCAACTCAGTGATCAGTTCCTCGATCTTGGCCGTCGAGATCGGATCCAGCGCCGACGTCGGCTCGTCTAAGAGCAGCACGTCGGGCTTCACCGATACCGCTCGGGCAATGCACAGGCGTTGCTGCTGGCCACCGGAAAGCGCCATGCCACTTTGCTTGAGCTTGTCCTTGGCCTCCGTCCACATCGCCGCCTTGCTCAGCGCCCATTCGACGCGCTCGTCCATTTCGCGCTCGCTCAAGGATTCGTACAGGCGCACACCGAAGGCGATATTGTCGTAGATGGACATTGGAAAGGGAGTGGGCTTCTGGAAGACCATGCCGACCTTGGCACGGAGCATGTTGAGGTCCACGCCGGACTCCAGGATGTTCTGGCCGTTGAAGCGAATTTCGCCCGTCGCTCTTTGTCCCGGATAAAGCGAATACATCCGGTTCATCGTGCGCAGCAAGGTCGACTTGCCGCAGCCGGAAGGCCCGATGAAAGCGGTTACGCGACGCTCGGCGACGTCGAGATTCACACCCTTCAGCGCGTGGAACTTGCCGTAATAGAAGTCGAGGTTGGCAATCGACATCTTGGGCAGAGAAGGCGGCAATTCGGCTGCCAGTCCTTCGCGCGCGACAAGTGCTGTGTCCAGAATCATTGAAAGAGCCCTAGCGAACGGTCGCCTGCTTGAATACCGAGCGGGCGAGGATGTTGATGATGAGTACGGTCAGGGTGATCAGAAGCGCGCCGGCCCAGGCGAGGTGCTGCCACTCCTCGAACGGCGACAGCGCAAACTGGAAGATGACCACCGGCAGGTTGGCCATGGGCGCGTCCATATTGGAATTCCAGAACTGGTTGTTGAGCGCAGTGAACAGTAAAGGCGCCGTTTCGCCCGAAATGCGCGCCACGGCGAGCAGGATGCCCGTGATCACGCCGCCGCGAACCGCCTTGAGCGTGACCATCAGGATCACCTTCCACATCGGCGCGCCGAGTGCGACGGCCGCCTCGCGCAGGCTGCTGGGAACGAGCTGCAGCATGTTCTCGGTCGTGCGCACCACGACGGGAATGGCTATCAATGCGAGTGCAAATGACCCGGCCCAGCCGGAAAAATGCTGCACCTTGGCCACGTACACCGTGTAGATGAAGAGACCGATGACGATCGACGGCGCCGAGAGCAGGATGTCGTTGATGAAACGCGTGGCACTGGCAATCCACCCGCTCTTGCCGTATTCGGCGAGGTAGATTCCCGCCAGGATACCGATCGGCGTGCTGATGAACGTGGCTACGCCCACGATCATGACGCTGCCGAAAATAGCGTTGGCAAGTCCGCCCGCGGAACCTGGGGGCGGCGTCGATTGCGTGAAAAGTACGGGCGAGAGCGCCTCGAAACCGCGGGCGAACAACACCCAGAGAATCCACAGCAGAAACACCATCCCGAACGCCATGGTGCCGAGTGACGACACCAAATTGAAGCGGTTGATGAACAGGCGCCTGCGATACAAATTATTCATGTCTTCCTGCCTTCGCCTTTGGCGAGCTGCATCAGCAGCAAGCGCGAGCAGGCAAGGACGATGAAGGTCAGCAGGAACAGCACCAGCCCAAGCATGATCAGCGACGCGCTATGCACGGGGTCGGACGCCTCGTTGAATTCGTTGGCCAACGCTGACGCGATCGAATTTCCCGGCGCGAACAGTGAAGCGCTGATCTTGTAGGCATTGCCGATGACAAACGTCACCGCCATCGTCTCGCCCAGCGCGCGTCCCAGGCCCAGCATGATCCCGCCGATCACGCCGACGCGCGTATACGGCAGCACCACGTTCCAAACCACTTCCCACGTCGTGCAGCCGATGCCGTACGCAGACTCCTTAAGCACCGGCGGGACGATCTCGAAGACGTCGCGCATGACTGACGCAATGAACGGGATCACCATGATGGCGAGAATGACGCCGGCCGACAGCACACCGATGCCATTCGGCGCGCCCTGGAAGAGCGGTCCAAGGATCCACAAGTTGCCGAACACCTTGGTCAGCGCCGGCTGCACGTAGTCTCCGAATATCGGCGCGAACACGAAGAGGCCCCACATCCCGTAGATGATTGAAGGAATGGCCGCCAGCAATTCAACGGCCGTGCCCAGCGGGCGCTTAAGCGCAATCGGACACATTTCGGTCAGGAACACGGCGATGCCGAAGCTTACCGGGACGCCAATCAGCAACGCGATTGCCGACGTCACGAGCGTGCCGTATATCGGCGCCAGTGCGCCGAAATTCATCGTGACAGGATTCCAGACGTCGGTCACGAAGAACGAGAATCCAAATTTCTGCATCGCCGGAACGGCCGAGATGGAGAGCGTGATCAGGATCGCAAGAAGCATACCCAGCACGAACAGCGCAAATACGAGCGTCGTCTTCTCGAACAGCGCATCCTGCCAGGGCGGCGCGCCCCGCGCGACCTTCGGCGGCTTGGGCTCGCGCTGCGGGCGGAGGGACGATTCGGCTGGCATGGGCAGGGGCAAGGAAACTGCGGACGTCATGTTAGCGCCTTCCCAATGCAACGGCCGGAATTCGTAGTCGCCGGCCGCCGGAATATCACGATTTGAAATGCCGCAGAATGCGCGTCAGTTCCAGAGCGCCTTGCCAGCGGCGTCCTTCACTTGGGCCTTCCATGCCGCCTCGACCTGCGTTACAACCGGTGCGGGCATCGGCACGTAGTCGAGTTCCTCGGCCATCTTCTGGCCATTCTTCATCGCCCAGTCGAAGAACCTGAGCACTTCAGCCGTGTTAGCCGGCTTGTCGGAGGCGACCGGAATGATGATGAAGCTGGCGCCGGTGATCGGCCAGCTGGTCTTGCCGGGCTGGTCTGTAAGCACCTGATAAAAGCCGGGCGCATTCTTCCAATCGGCATAGGACGCGGCAGCCTGGAACGTAGCATCGCCGGGCTGAACGAACTCGCCGTCCTTGTTCTTCACGGACACGTGGACCATCTTGTTCTTCTTGGCGTAGGCCCACTCGACGTAACCTATCGCGCCCTTGATGCGTTGCACGTACGACGCCACGCCCTCATTGCCCTTGCCGCCTACACCGTCGGGCCAGGCAACCGCAGTGGCGGCGCCGACCTTCTCTTTCCACTCCGGATTGACCTGCGACAGGTACGTCGTCCAAAGAAACGACGTGCCGGAACCATCCGAGCGGCGCACGACCGTGATGTTTTCGTCCGGCAGCTTGATCCCGGGATTCAGTTCAGCGATGGCCTTGTCATTCCACTTCTTGATCTTGCCCAGGTAGATTTCGCCCAGTACGGCGCCCGTCAACCGGAGGGCGCCGGGAGCCATGCCTTCCAGGTTAACGACGGGCACAACGCCGCCGATGATGGCGGGAAACTGCATCAGACCGGACTTCTGCAACTCTTCTAACTTGAGCGGCGCGTCGGAAGCTCCGAAGTCGACCGTCTTGGCCTGGATCTGCTTGATCCCTGCGCCCGAACCGATCGACTGGTAATTCATGCCCGTGCCGGTCTTCTGCTTGTAGGCTTCCGCCCACTTGGCGTAGATCGGGAACGGAAAGGTCGCCCCGGCCCCGGTGATGTCGACCGCTTGCGCGTTAACGGCAAGGGCCAACGCGGAGGCGGCTAAAAATCCCTTGATTGCGTTAGTCGTGGTCATCTCCTGCCCTTCGTAAAAGACCCAATTGGAATTGGCATGCCGCCATTGTCATGGCCGTGTATTACGGCAAGATGACAAACGAAAGACCAAGTGTGAGCGCGCCGAATCTGCTGTCGATTGCGCCAATTCCATTTGTTTTCAGTGATTTGACGGCCTGGTACGGCGGCGAGCGCCGATGCGTCAGATTACGGATTCCGCCAGAATCATGGCGCTCGCCTTTTCGGCGATCATGACAACAGGCGCGTTGGTGTTGCCGGATACCAGCGTCGGCATGATCGAGCAGTCGACCACGCGCAGGCCGGCAATGCCATGGACACGCAGGTTGTCATCAACGACAGCAAGCGCATCGGACCCCATCTTGCAGGTTCCCGAGGGATGAAAAATGGTCGCGCCGAAATTGCGCGCGAATTCCAGCAGGTCGTCATCGCTGACAGCCGCCGATCCCGGTCGGAACTCTTCCTGAACGTAGGGACGCAGCGCCGTCGTCGCCGCGAGTCGCCGCGCAAACTTGACGCCGGCCACTGCACATTGCCGGTCACGTTCGGTCGTGAGGTAGTTGGGCTGCATCGCGGGTGCCGCCAGCGGATCCGCAGACTTGATGCGCACATGCCCGCGCGAAGTGGGCTGCAGCTGGCACACGCTCATCGTAAATCCGGAAAACGGATGCGGCTTGGCGCCTGCCAGGTCGGCCGAGATCGTGGAGAAATGAAACTGGATATCGGGCGACGTCGAGTCCGGCAACACACAAGTGAACAATCCACCCTGATTGACGCCTATGGCCAAAGGGCCGGTGCGCCGCACCAGCCATTGCAGGCCGATCTTTGCCTTGCGCCAGATCGAGGCCAGGTCATCATTGGTCGTGATCGGCCGGGTGCATTTGAAGATGACGCGCAATTGCAAGTGGTCCTGCAGGTTTTCTCCCACGCCCGGCAGATCGCGCACCACGGGAATGCCGAACTGCTGCAATAGTGGCGCGGGTCCGATGCCCGACAGTTGCAGCAATTGCGGACTTTGCAGCGAACCGGCGGCGAGGATCACTTCGCGTGCCGCGTGCACTTTCTTCAGTTCTCCGCCTTGGCGGTATTCGACCCCGGTGGCGCGCGAGCCTTCAAACAAGACGCGTGTGGCCCGGGCGCCGACCTCGACCGCGAGGTTCGCGCGTGTTTGCGCGGGCCGCAGATAGCCCACGGCGGTACTGCATCGCCAGCCGTTGTTCGTGAAGAGCTGGTAGTAACCCGCACCCTCCTGCACGCCACCATTGAAATCGTCGGTACGCGGCACGTCCAGCTCGCCGGCGCCAGCGATGATCGCCTCGATCAGTTCATGCCTGGCCCCGATGTCCGAGCACACGAGCGGACCGTCTGCGCCGTGCGTCGCGCTGGCGCCGCGACGGTTGCCCTCGCTGCGGATGAAATAGGGCAGCACGTCGTGCCAGCCCCAGCCACGATTTCCCGCGGCCGCCCACGCGTCGTAATCCTGCGGCTGCCCGCGGACATAGATGAGGCCGTTGATCGACGAAGAACCGCCAAGGCCCCGGCCACGCGGCCAGTAGATCTTGCGCCCATTCATGGCCGGCTCCGGCTCGGTGTTGAATCCCCAGTTGTAGACCGGGTGGAACATCGTCTTGCCGTAGCCGATCGGGATGTGGATCCACAGGTAGTTGTCGCGCGGTCCCGCTTCGAGCATCAGCACGCGCGCGCCGCCATCCTCGGTCAGGCGGTTGGCCAGAACGCAGCCAGCCGTACCGCCGCCGACAATGACGTAGTCGAACACTGCGGCGCTCAATTGAGCAAGGTCTCGGGCGCCACGAAGGGGAAGCCGAGCGCTTCGGCTACCGGCTCGCACGTCACTTTGCCTGACGCCACGTTGAGGCCGTTGCGCAGGTGCGCATCCTCTTTCAGGGCGCGCTGCCATCCCTTGTCGGCGAGCGCGAGCGTGAACGGCAGCGTGGCGTTGTTGAGCGCGAACGTGGAGGTGCGTGGCACGCCGCCCGGCATGTTGGCTACGCAGTAGTGAACCACGCCGTCGACCACGTACGTCGGATCGGCGTGGGTCGTCGCGTGCGACGTCTCGAAGCATCCGCCCTGGTCGATGGCCACGTCGACGACGACCGAGCCGGGTTGCATCTTCCGGATCATCGCGGCCGACACGAGTTTCGGCGCCGACGCGCCGGGGATCAGCACGCCACCCACCACGAGATCCGCGCCGGTGACGAAGTACTCGACCGCCGCGCGCGTGGAGAACTCCGTCTTCAGCGCCGATCCGAACTGCCTCCAAAGCGCGCGCATGGCTTCGGGACTGCGATCGAGCACCGTGACATCGGCGCCCATGCCGATGGCAATCATCGCTGCGTGCGTGCCGACCACGCCGCCGCCTAATATCACGACCTTTCCCGGCGCCACACCCGGCACGCCACCCAGCAGGATGCCTCGGCCGCCGTGCGGCTTTTCCAGGAAATGCGCGCCCGCCTGCACCGCCATGCGCCCGGCAACTTCCGACATCGGAGCCAGCAACGGAAGCCCTCCGTTTGCCGCCGTAACGGTCTCGTACGCAACGCACACGGCGCCACTCGCGATCAGGTCCTTCGTCTGTTCGGGATCGGGCGCCAAATGCAGATAGGTAAAGAGGATTTGCCCGGGACGCAAGCGACGACGCTCCTGCGCCTGCGGCTCCTTCACCTTGACGATCATGTCGGCAACCCTGAATACCTCGTCGGCCGAGGCCACGACCGTCGCGCCGGCATCGCGATAGGCCGCGTCGTCCATGTCGATGCCCCGCCCCGCTTCATGCTCCACCACCACTTCATGACCATGTGCGACCAACTCATGCACCGATGCCGGAGTCAGGCCAACCCGGTTTTCCAGGACCTTGATTTCCTTTGGCAAGCCAACACGCATGACCGTCTCCGTTGCGCAAGCGATGGGGCGAAGATTACGCGGGAAGTGCGCACCCACGCCAGACCCACTCGATCGCCCCGCCAAAGGTTTATCATTGCAGGTCACCGGATTTTCGTTGCATCGCGCCAGGAGATTGCCATGGGCCACGCCGAACTGAGTTTTCATGACCCGCTTCACGATCAAGCCGCCGGGCGCCAGATCTCGCTCGACGAATATTGGATGCCGTTCACGCCCAACCGCGACTTCAAGCACGATCCCAGGATGGTCGTGCGGGCGGAGGGCATGTATTACTGGAACGACCGCGGCGACAGGATCATCGACGCCTCGTCCGGACTCTTCTGTGTCGCTGCGGGCCACTGCCGCAAGGAGATTGCCGATGCGGTGAGCCGCCAATTGCGCGAACTGGATTTCAGCGCGCCTTTTTTACGTGGACATCCCAAGCAATTCGAACTTGCGACGCGCGTGGCCGAACTCACGCCGGGCGACTTGAACCGCATCTTCTTCGTGAACTCCGGTTCCGAGGCGATCGACACGGCAATGAAGGTGGCGCTCGCCTACCACCAGGCGCGCGGTCAAGGCGGCCGCAACATGTTCGTGTCGCGCGAGCGTGCGTATCACGGGGTCAATTTCGGCGGCGTGTCGTTGTCGGGATTGGTCAACAACCGTCGCCGCTTCGGGCCGACGCTTCCGGGCATCGCCCATATGCGCCATACGCACCTGCCGGAGAATCTGTTCACGCCCGGTGAGGGCGCGCACGGTGCCGAACTGGCCAATGATCTGCAGCGCTTCGTCAACCTGTATGGCGCGGAAAACATTGCCGCGTGTTTTGTCGAGCCGATCGCCGGCTCCACCGGTTGTCTCGTGCCACCCAAGGGTTACCTCACGCGGTTGCGGCAAATCTGCGACCAGCACGGCATCCTGCTGGTGTTCGACGAAGTGATCACGGGATTTGGTCGGACCGGCGAGCCGTTCGCGGCACAGAGCTTCGATGTCATCCCCGACATGATGACGATGGCCAAGGCATTGACGAATGCGGCGCAGCCGATGGGCGCCGTGGCCATTTCCGAACCCATCCACGATACGATTTTCGCGGCGGCACAGGATGGCGCCATCGAGTTCTTCCATGGCTATACGTACTCGGGCCACCCGGCGGCCTGCGCGGCCGGACTGGCCACGCTCGACATTTACAAGAGCGAAGGCCTGTTCGAACGCGGGCGCGCGCTGTCGCCCTACTTCCAGGAGGCCATCTTTTCGCTCAAGGACGTCGGTGTCATCACCGACATCCGCGGCTACGGGATGATGGCCGCCATCGAATTGCAATCGGACGGTATCGCCGGCAGGCGCGGGCACGTGTTCCAGAAGAGGCTCTTCGACAACGGGCTGAACTTGAAGACCACCGGCGATTCGGCGATCATCGCGCCGCCGCTGATCGCCGAACGGGCTCACGTTGACACCATCGTCGAGATACTTCGATCCACGCTGGCCGGCCTCTAGTGCGATGCCCCGGGCCATGTTGCAGCGCACTTTGGCGACACGCCTCCGCATTGACCTGATTTCGCACCTTCTGTCGGGGGTGGGTTGACAATGTCATACGGGCTTGCCACGCTCTGACGCATGGCTGTCCGCCCGCACTTCCAGAAGATGGTCGAAAAGACCCGGATGCAGCCACCATTGCCGGTGGCCGTGGTCTATCCCTGTGACCGCGAATCGCTGCAACTCGCGTTGTCGGGTGCCTTTGCCGCCTACCTGGCCCCTACGTTGGTCGGGCCGGAATCGCAGATTCGCGACCTGGCGGGCAACCTCGGTCTGGACATCTCGCGCTTGGCCATCGTGGACACGGCGGATGAGCCGCGCGCGGCAGGCTCGCGCGCTGTCGAGCTGGCGCGCGAAGGCAAGGTATCGGCGTTGATCAAGGGCAGCCTGAGCAACGAAGATCTGCTGGCGCCCGTCGCCGCCCAGGACTCCGGACTGCGCACCGACCGCCGCCTGTCCCATGCATTCTTCCTGGACTTGCCGGGCATGTCGCGCGGCCTTTTGCTCGCCGATGCCCAACTGAACGTTTCTCCCAACCTTGCCGCCAAGCGCGACATCGTACTCAACACCATCCGGCTCGCGATTTCACTTGGTATCGCGGCGCCCAACGTCGCGCTGCTGGCCGCCATGGACGGCGCCGCGCCGGCCTTTCCGTCAACCACGGAAGCGTTGGCGCTCAAGGCGATGGCAGCGCAGGGCATGTTCCGCGGCGCCATCGTCGATGGACCTCTGGCACCTGACAGTGCGTTGTCAGGCGACGCCGCACGTGCGAATGGCGTGACGTCAGAGGTGGCGGGCCGCGTCGATGTGCTGATCGCGCCGTCGATGGAATCCGCGTTGATGGTCCTGCGCACGTTGATGGCGTTCAATGCCGGGCTGGCTGCGGGAATAGTGCTTGGAGCGCGCGTTCCCATCGTCATTCCGGCGCGCAATGACTCGATGGAAGTGCGGATGGCGTCCTGCGTCCTCGCGTCGCTGGCCGCGTCCGCCGTCAGCGAGCACGCCGCCATTCAGGTGCCTGCGGCCGGTAGCTCGATCGTCGCCGAGGCGAATTCCAAGGTCGCTGCTTAGTACGGCCCGGGTGCCCAGAAGGGCACCCCGGAACCATCGACAAGCGTCATTCCTGCGTACGCGGGAAGCCAGCAACGTTGCCTTTAGGTAGTGAAGTTCAAACACACCCGATTCCCGGATGCGCGGGAGGGGGCCATCCGCTCCGGGCTTAAGATGTCGCCAAGCACGTCGTCGGGTGCGTGATCCGCCGCGCGGCGGGAGGTCAACACACGACCACCCGCCGCGCGCCGCACGCACGGCGCCGACGGCGACCTATTCGCCCGTGACCGGACGGCCCGCCCCCGCCCTTCGCAAAGCCACGGTCGCGCCAACGCAACGCAACGGCTGCGCCGTCGCAGCGGCTGGGTCCACACCGGCGCGCGTAGGTCGCGCCGGACGTCGCGGGTGGCGCGGCAAGCGAAGTCTTGTGTTGACGAGTGCTGGCGCGCCGGGTACCCGCAGGCCGGCAGGTTGCGACCTCCAAGCGCCGGCGGGGCACCAGCCGCTGCGATGGCGAACTCCCTGCGCGTGCGGCCCTAACCCGTGCGCCTCGCAACGACACCGGGTTCCCGCCCATTTTGGTAACCGAGCGGGAACAACTGCGTCGCGTGCCGCTACCGCCCGTTTACCGCAGACACCTTCACGCAATCCATGAAGTACCGCGTCTTGCCGTCGACGGTCTCCTCGACCAGGCCGTGGATGTCCGTATCGAAGCCGGGAAACTTTTCGTTGAACATCCGTGCGAACTTGAGATATTCAACGATCGTGCGGTTGAACCGCTCGCCGGGAATCAGCAAGGGAATGCCTGGCGGATACGGCGTGAGCAGGACACTCGTCACCCGGCCTTCGAGATTGTCGATCTCGACGCGGTCAAGTTCGCGATGTGCCATGCACGCATAGGCGTCCGAAGGCTTCATCGCCGGCTGCATGTCCGACCGGTACATCTCGGTGGTCACGCGCGCGACATCGTTAGCCTTGTAGGTCTCGTGAATCTGCTGGCAAAGGTCGCGCAGTCCCACGCGCTCATATTGCGGCTGCTTGGCGACGAACTCGGGCAGGATCTTCCATAGCGGCTGGTTCCGGTCGTAGTCGTCCTTGAACTGCTGTAGCGCAGTCACCAGCGTGTTCCAACGGCCCTTGGTGATGCCGATCGTGAACATGATGAAGAACGAATAGAGTCCGGTCTTTTCGACGATCACGCCGTGCTCGGCGAGAAACTTGGTGACGATCGATGCTGGTATTCCCGACTTGGCAAACTTGCCCGATACGTCGAGGCCTGGCGTGATGATCGTCGCCTTGATCGGGTCGAGGATGTTGAAACCCTGCGCCAGGTTGCCGAAGCCATGCCACTTTTCATTGGCGCGCAGGAACCAGTCGTCGCGCTTGATGCCCTCGGCCGAGAGGCGCTCGGGTCCCCAGACCTTGAACCACCAGTCCTTGCCCCACTCGTCGTCGACCTTGCGCATGGCGCGCCGGAAGTCGAGCGCCTCGATCAGCGACTCTTCGACCAGTGCCGTGCCACCCGGCGGTTCCATCATCGCCGCCGACACGTCGCACGACGCGATAATCGCGTATTGCGGCGACGTGGACGTGTGCATGAGGTAGGCCTCGTTGAAGCGATGTCGGTCGAGCTTCTGCGTGTCGGAATCCTGCACGATGATCTGCGAGGCCTGCGAGAGGCCGGCCAGCAACTTGTGCGTCGAGTGAGTCGCAAAGATCAGCGCCTCCTTGCTGCGCGGACGATCCTTGCCGATCGCGTGCATGTCGCGGTAGAACTCGT
>JBDTPJ010000087.1:0-15827 GCA_039932755.1 Betaproteobacteria bacterium | reverse complement strand
GATCTGCCGCAGTGTTTGCGTGCAGATCGCCGGCCGCATCGATGCGCGGCAACCATTGAAGAAAGACTTGCTGGAATTCGCCGCGAGCCATTGACCAAGCATCAACGGCCCGGCGAGGGTTGTTAGCAAAAGGAGGAGAGGCGTGTCGCAAACGGGGCCCAAAGCCAGTCGCATTCGCCTTGCGCCGGAGCAGCATCGGAAGGCAACGACGGACACGTCGCGGCGCGAGTTCCTGCGCGGAGCCGCCGCCGCGCTTGCCGTGGGTGCGGCGTCGAGTGCTGCCGCCGATCCTGCGAAGAACCTGCCGCCCAACGTGCCTGAATGGAGCCGAACGCTCGGCGCGCCGATTCTGGCGTCGCCCTACGGCGTGCCCTCGGCCTTCGCAGCCAGCATCAAGCGCCGCGAAAGCCCGGGCCTGACGCGCACGCCGTTTTCCTCCGTCGCGTTTACCCCGCTGCAGAATCTCTTCGGCATCATCACGCCGTCCGGCCTGCACTTCGAGCGCCACCATGCCGGCGTGCCGAACGTCGATCCCCTGCAGCACCGCCTGATGATCCATGGGCTGGTGGCCAATCCGCGCATCTATACGATGGATGACCTGATGCGCTTTCCGTCGGTCTCGCGTATCCACTTCATCGAATGCGGGGCCAACACCGGCATGGAGTGGGCCAACGTTGCGGTCCCCACAGTCCAGTATTCGCACGGCATGCTGTCCTGCAGCGAGTGGACTGGCGTGCCGTTGTCCACATTGCTCGATGAAGCGGGCATCGATACCAAGCGCGCGAGGTTCGTGCTTGCCGAAGGTGCGGATGGTGCCGGACTGACGCGCACGATTTCGCTGGCGATGGCGCTGGACGACGCGCTCGTCTGCTACGGCCAGAACGGCGAGATGCTGCGGCCGGAACAGGGTTTTCCGTTGCGTCTGCTGGTGCCGGGTGTGCAGGGCGTGTCGAGCGTCAAGTGGCTGCGTCGGATCAAGGTGGGCGACCAGCCATGGAACACGCGCGAGGAGGCGCTCCACTACATAGACTTGATGCCGAACGGCGTACATCGACAGTACACCTGGATCCAGGAGGCGAAGAGCGCGATTACGTCGCCGTCAGGGGGGCAGGTGGTTCTCGAGCGCGGCTTTCACGAGATCACGGGCCTCGCGTGGTCGGGCCGGGGCAAGGTCACGCGCGTCGACGTATCCACCGACGGCGGCAGGAACTGGCGCACCGCGCAGTTGCAGCAGCCGGTGCTGGCCAAGTCGCTCACTCGCTTTCGCATCGACTGGTCGTGGGACGGCGCGACCGCCCTGCTGCAATCGCGCGTCACGGACGACACCGGTTATGTCCAGCCAATGATGCGCCAATTGCGCGAAGTGCGCGGCACGCGCTCGATCTATCACAACAACGCGATACAGACCTGGCGCGTGGACTCGACGGGAAACGTGAGCAATGTCCAGGTGGGGTGACTTGGCGCGGCTGGGATTCATTGCGGCATTTGCCTGCGCGATGATCCCCGGCGCGATCGCGAATCCAAAATATGGATTCGGCCAGCCCGCCACGGCTGCCGAGATCGCCGGCTGGGACATCGACGTGCGGCCGGACGGTACCGGTCTGCCGAGCGGCCGAGGTTCCGTCGCGCAGGGCCAAAAAATCTATGATGACAAGTGCGCGAGCTGTCACGGTACCTTCGGGGAGTCGAACAGCTACCTGCAGATTGCTGGGGGCGTGGGCTCCCTGCGCTCGGATCAACCGGTGCGCACGACAGGCAGCAAGCTCAACTACGCGACGACGCTCTGGGACTACATCAATCGCGCCATGCCGTTCGAGGCGCCCAAGACGCTTGCGCCGGACGAGGTCTACGCGCTGACGGCCTACGTGCTCAATCTGAACGACATTTTGCCGGCGAACGCGGTTCTGGACCAGGACACGCTGCCGCTCGTGAAAATGCCCAACCGGGATGGCATGACTACAGCGCACGGATTCATGCGCCGCGATGGCAAGCCGGACACTCGCAATGTGCCATGCATGAAGAACTGCGTTGCGGAAGTTCGCGTGACGTCCGAATTGCCCGACTATGCGCGCGACCAGCACGGCGACTTTGCCGAGCAGGCCCGCACCTTCGCGGTCGCGCCGACCGCCGCCGCGCCCAGGTCCGGCCTCGATTCGGCCCGCGCTGCCGCATGCACTGTCTGCCACGGCGTGACGGAAAAAGTCGTTGGCCCGTCCTTCCGGCAGATTGCCGAAAGATATGCCGGTGAAGGCGCGGCGGAGACCAAGCTGGTCGCCAAGGTCAGGGCGGGAGGCGGCGGCAATTGGGGCGCCGTGCCGATGCCGGCACAGGCGCAGTTGCGGGACGCGGATGCCCGCGCCCTCGTGCAATGGATCCTGGCAGGCGCCAGATGACAACGCTTTGAAAGGGGCCACACGTGCGACGACGCAAACAGACTAGAATGACTCCTCTTTTTACGACGGCCGGAGATCAGGCATGAACTCACGACGCAGGAACTTCTTGCAAACCGGTAGCGGCATGACGCTGTTGACCATGCTCGCAGCCACCGGGTGGTTGCAACCCCGCACCGCGCTGGCCGCGGACGCATGGAACGCGGCCGCATTCGATACGAAGTCGATGGGCGACACGATGAAGGCGCTCGGTGGCGGGACCCCGGTCCCGAGCAACGCCATTACGTTCCTCCAGACGCCGGACATCGCGGAGAACGGGGCGGTGGTCCCGGTCGGCGTCGCCAGCACGATTCCGAATACGCAGTCGATCGCGATCCTGATCGAGAAGAATCCGAACATGCTGGCAGCGTTGTTCGACATTCCTCCCGGCACCGATCCCTCGATCTCGACGCGCGTGAAAATGGGCCAGAGTTCAAACGTCTACGCGCTGGTGAAAGCGGATGGCAAGTACTACTTTGCGGCGAAGGAAATCAAGGTCACGCTCGGCGGTTGCGGCGGCTGAGGCCGTTTGCGCGACGGGAACACAGGAGAAAACATGGCAGATCCGATGAGAATTCGCGCCAGCGTGGCAGGCGATTCGACGGAAGTGAAGGTGTTGATGAACCACGAGATGGAAACGGGGCAGCGCAAGGACGCGCAGGGCAAGAACGTCCCGGCGTGGTTCATACAGAGCGTGACCGCAACTCATAATGGCAAGACCGTTCTGTCCGCGCAGTGGGGGCCGGCGGTGGCCAAGAATCCATTCATGTCATTCAAGTTCAAGGGTGGCGCCAAGGGCGAGAAGGTCCAGATCACGTGGACGGACAACCGTGGCGAAACGCGCACGGACGAAGTCACGATTTCCTAAGCCAGACCTTTGTGCTATGACCTGCGCCGCCGCCGATGGCGGAAAGATAGCGAAGAAAAACAGTCGATCGATTCGGCGAATTCGACCGGACACAGCGATTCGAGGAGGAAACAATGCAATCCAAGAACTTTCGGGTGAGCGCGCGCGCTGCCCTTGCCGGCGTCGCCGTTGTCGCCGCGACTGCCGTGCTGGCGCAGTCGTCCACCGTGGACGAAATCGCAAAATATCGCGCAGCGCTGCAGGACGGCAATCCGGCGGAACTCTGGGAGGCGCGTGGCGAGGGTCTGTGGAATTCCCCGCGAGGTCCCAAAAAAGTTTCCTTTGCGACATGTGACCTGGGGCAAGGACCCGGGGTGGTCAAGGGTGCGTATGCGCAGCTGCCCAGATACTTCGCGGACGCGAACCGGGTGATGGATCTGGAAACGCGGCTCGTCCACTGCATGGTGACGCAGCAGGGCTACACGTTCGCCGCCGCGACTGCCAAGCCCTTCGGCGGACCCGGCACCAAGTCGGACATCGAGGCGCTCGTCGCCTATGTCACGTCGCAGTCGCGCGGGGTGACGATGAACGTCCCGCTGGCCCACCCCAAGGAAAGGGAAGCCTTCGTACTGGGCGAAAAGATGTTTGTCTTCCGTGGCGGCACGCACGATTTCTCGTGCCAGACCTGCCATGGCGAGAATGACAAGCGGATCCGGCTGCAGGACCTTCCCAACCTCATGACGGTCGCGGGCGCCCAGAAGGCGTACACGACATGGCCCGCGTATCGCGTTTCGCAGGGTGAGCTGCGCACGTTCCAGTGGCGGCTGAATGACTGCTTCCGGCAGCAGCGCTTCCCGGACCTCGTTTTCACGTCGGACGCGTCGATCGCGTTGACCATGTACCTTGCCCGCAATGCCAACGGCGCCGCATTCGACGCGCCTGCCATTAAACGCTGATAGAGGAACGCGATGCGCCATTATTTATTGCTTTGGGGGTGCGCGGCGGCGTGCGCGGCTGCGGTGATGGGCTGCGCCACGGCGCCAACCGACCTGGAAGTCTCGCAACGGGCGACGGCCGTGCTCAAGAGTTCGTTCGTGGCCAAAGGCCAGGCCGGACTCGACCGGCTGGACCAGGATGAGACTCAGCGCCTGTGCACGCTCTACGCAACCAAGCCGCTGCCCAAGGACGTCGCGGAAATGATCGAGAAGCTGAACATGGCGTCGATCAAGTGGCCCACCGACGGCAAATGGCTGGGCGACTGGAAGAACGGTGAACGTGTCGCGCAGGAAGGCCGTGGCAAGCAATTCTCCGACGACCCCAAAGGTCCTGTGGGCGGCAACTGCTACGCCTGCCACCAGATCACGCCGCAGGAAGTCTCCTACGGCACGATCGGCCCCTCGCTCTACCAGTTCGCCAAGCTGCGCGGTTACACCGACGAGATGCGCAAGTATGCGTACGGCAAGATCTGGAACGCCGATGCTTATTCCGCATGTACCAATATGCCGCGCTTCGGTCACAGCCAGATTCTCTCGGAACAGCAGGTCAAGGACCTGGTCGCGCTGCTGATGGACCCGGACTCTCCCGTAAACAAGTGACGGCGATGCCCAGGAACGCGGTGCGAAGCGCGAGCGTGTTGGAAAACAGCGCCGACATCTCCCCTCGATTGCCCAAGTACGTGGGCATCCGCGGTCGTTCCGCCGTCACGTCGCGCCCATGAACCGCCGCGAATCGCTGCAGGTCCTCGCCGCGGCGCTAGGCGGCATGATGCTCGACCCCGCGCTTGCCGCCGCGCCGGGCGATCGCGTCGTTTGGGAGGACGTCACGCTGCTCGACGGCCGCAAGCTTCCCGCATCGGCGCTGACCGGCCGCGTCGTCGTGGTCGAGATCTGGGCGTCGTGGTGTCCGTTCTGCGCGCAGCAGAATCCGCTACTGCAGGCGCTCTACGACGCGCAACGCGGACGCGGCCTCGATTTCCTGACGTTTTCCATCGACCGTGAACCGGCAAAGGCGCTCGCCTACTTGAGCAAGCATCGCTATACGTTTCCCGCGGCGATGGCGTCTCGGCAGAGCGAAAAGTGGTTCGGTCCCCGCGAGGGACTGCCGGAACTCTATGTCGTCGATCGTGACGGGCGTATCGTGTTCAGGGAGATCAAGGAGATGCTTCCAGAAGATGTCCGCGAGTTGGCGCGCTTTGCGCAATCCTGATTTCGGGCCAACGAGCCCAAAAATTTGAACCGTCGCGAATTCCTGCACGCCGTTGCCGCCGCCGCCGCCGCGGGCCTGCCCGTCGCCGATGCGCGGGCTCTCGATCTCTCGGCAGGCGCCCGCTTCTACGACGACATCCCGAAGTTCGGCAACGTCAGCCTGCTGCATTTCACCGACTGCCATGCCCAGCTGCTGCCGATGCATTACCGCGAGCCGAGCGTGAACTTGGGGCTAGGCGCGGCGCGGGGCCAGCCGCCCCATCTGGTGGGTGAACACCTGCTGAAGTTCTTCGGCATTGAGCCGAATACCCGCGAGTCACATGCGTTCACCAGTCTCGATTTCGCGCGTGCCGCAAACGCGTACGGCACGATGGGCGGCTTTGCGCATCTCGCAACGCTCGTCGCCAAGCTCAGGGCGACGCGGCCCGGCGCGCTTTTGCTCGACGGCGGCGACACCTGGCAAGGTTCGGCCACGTCGCTGTGGACCCGCGGCCAGGACATGATCGATGCCCAGAAACTGCTGGGCGTAGATATCATGACGGGGCACTGGGAATTCACTTACGGCGCCGAGCGCGTGAAGGAGGTGGTGGCGAAGGATTTTGCCGGACGCATCGAATTCATTGCGCAGAACATCCGTACGGCCGACTTCGGCGACGAAGTGTTTCCGCCGTACACGATGCGAACGATCAACGGCTTCCGCGTGGCCATCGTCGGACAGGCGTTTCCCTACACGCCGATCGCCAATCCGCGCTATTTCGTTTCCGAGTGGACGTTCGGCATCCAGGAAGAGTTGCTGCAGAAGATCGTCGTCGAAGCGCGCGCGAAGGGTGCCCAGGCGGTCGTGCTGCTGTCGCACAATGGCATGGACGTCGATCTCAAGATGGCATCGCGCGTGACCGGCATCGACGTCATCCTGGGCGGGCATACGCACGATGGCGTGCCGCATCCTACGATCGTGGCCAACCGTGGCGGCAAGACCGTCGTCACCAACGCTGGCAGCAACGGCAAGTTTCTGGCGGTGCTCGACCTCGACGTTGCCGGCGACAAGGTCGCCGACTTTCGCTATCGCCTGCTGCCGGTGTTCAGCAAGTTGCTGCCACCGGACTCCGCCATGGTCGAGCACATTCGCGCGGTGCGCGCGCCCTTTGCCGCAAGGCTCGACGAAAAGCTTGCCATTACCGAAGGGCTCCTTTACCGGCGTGGGAATTTCAACGGCACGGCGGACCAATTGATCCTCGACGCGCTGATGGCCGAGAAAGACGCGCCCATCGCATTCTCACCAGGATTCCGCTGGGGTACGGCGCTGCTGCCGGGCGAGGTGATCCGCATGGGGGACCTGATGGACCAGACGGCAATCACCTATCCGTACGTCACCGTCAACGAATACACCGGCGAGACCATCAAGACGATCCTGGAGGACGTTGCCGACAACCTGTTCAATCCCGATCCTTATTACCAGCAGGGCGGAGACATGGTGCGGGTCGGCGGCATGACCTACGCGATCGACCCGAACGCGGCCATGGGCAGGCGGATCAACCGCATGGCGTTGCGCGGCAAGCCGATCGAGGCGGACCGGAAGTACAAGGTCGCAGGCTGGGCCCCGGTGAGCGAAGACGCCCGCGCGGCCGGTGGTGAGGCGATCTGGGATGTATGCGCGCGCTACTTGCGGGCGCAGAAGACGATCAAGGTGAAGGCGCCGAATGTGCCGGTCATCGAAGGCATGCGCGGCAATCCCGGTATTTCCTGAAGGCTTCGGCCTAGTCCTGCGCTGAGCTCACGGGCAACGCGGACTTTGCTTTCCACCACACGCCGGGCGGCGTAAGCGGAACGAGCGAGGCCAGGAATGTGCCGTGATACCAGGCCGGAAATTTCCACAGGTTTTAATGGATCGGATTGAAGCACAGCAGCAGCAATGCGGCCAGAACCTTGACGGGCATTCCGAATCCGGAAGTCACGTTACGGTCACCCGCGCAAATTTGCGCTTGCCGGCCTGCACGACGACGGTGCGGCCCGCATTGATGACGAGGCCCTTGTCGCCGACCACGTCGCCGTCGACTTTCAGGCCGCGCTGGGTGATGAGGCGCAGCGCCTCCGATGTCGATTCGACGATTCCCGCTTGTTTCGCCAGTTGTGCAATCGCCAGGCCGGCACCGGCGGTGGCGAGCGTGACCTTGGGCATGTCGTCCGGCATCGCCCCGTCCTTGAAGCGTGAATCGAATTCGACGAGCGCTGCGTCAGCCGCCGCCGGTGAATGGAAGCGCGCGACGATCTCCTGGGCCAGCATCACTTTGGCATCGCGCGGATTGCGACCCTCCGCGCATTCGCGCTTCAACGCCGAAACCTCACTCATCGGACGAAACGACAGCAACTCGTAATAGCGCCACATGAGTTCGTCGGAAATCGACATCACTTTGCCGAACATGTCCGGCGGGGGATCGGTGATGCCGATGTAGTTGCCCTTCGACTTCGACATTTTTTCCACACCGTCCAGCCCCTCAAGCAGCGGCATCGTCAGGATGCACTGCGGCTCCTGGCCATAGCTCTTCTGCAATTCACGTCCGACCAGCAGGTTGAATTTCTGGTCCGTGCCGCCCAATTCGATATCGGACTTGAGCGCGACCGAGTCGTAGCCCTGCATCAGCGGATACAGGAACTCGTGGATGGCGATGGGCTGGTTGCCCTTGAAGCGCTTGGAAAAATCGTCGCGCTCCAGCATGCGCGCGACCGTGTATTTCGCTGCCAGCTTTATCATGCCAGCTGCGCCCAGGGGCTCGCTCCATTCAGAGTTGTAGCGAATCTCGGTGCGCGCCGGATCGAGCACCTTGGATGCCTGCGCGTGGTAGGTCTGCGCGTTGGCGACGATCTGTTCATGCGTCAGTGGGGGGCGCGTCGCATTGCGGCCGGAAGGGTCGCCGATCATGGACGTGAAATCGCCAATCAGGAAGATTACCTGGTGTCCCAGGTCCTGCATCTGGCGCATCTTGTTCAGCACGACCGTGTGGCCAATGTGGATGTCGGGCGCAGTGGGATCGAGGCCCAGTTTGATGCGCAGTGGCTTATTTTCCAACTGAGCACGTTTCAGCTTTGCCGCGACCTCAGCCTCGACCAGGAGTTCGTCCGCGCCACGCTTGAAGATCGCCAGCTGATGATCGACGTCGTTGGATTTCAATTCCACGGGCTTTGAATCAGCGGACTTTGAGTCTATGGGCATTGCAGCACCGATGTGCCGGCGGCGGCAGGTTTCGCGGCCCGGCTGTTTGTTAGAATCGCGGCACCCCAGTTTACTTAACTGGCAATGGAATCCCAGGAAGGAATTTCCACGCATGGCCGCACGCAAGCCCCTGATTTTAGCGCACGGCGCGCCCCGCGCCGGCGTGGTCTGATTCACTGCCCCCATGCCGGCGGCTCGCGAGCTCTTTGCCGGTGTCATGTCCGGAACAAGCCTGGACGGCATTGACGCAGTCATCGCCGAATTTCCAGGGGTATCGGGCGCGGCCATTGCAACGCTCGCCGCGACCCATGTGAGTTTTCCATCGACGTTGCGCGAACAACTGCTGTCGCTGCAGTCCGCCGGCGACGATGAAATCAGACGCGTGGCGCGCGCGGCCAATGCCCTTGCCGACCTCTACGCCCATGCGATCAAGAGTGCGTGCCTCGCGGCCGGAATCGCAACGCACGACCTCGTCGCAGCCGGTGTGCACGGGCAGACCGTGCGCCATCGGCCCGAGGCTGGCTGGACGCTGCAGATCAACAATCCTGCCCGAGTGGCCGAGCGTGCCTATGTCACCGTCGTCGCCGACTTCCGCAGCCGGGATGTCGCCGCCGGCGGGCAGGGTGCGCCGCTCGTTCCGGCATTCCACAAGGCTTTCTTCGGCGATCCGGCGCTGCACCGGGTGATCGTCAATTTGGGGGGCATCGCCAATGTCACCCTCCTGCCGCCACGCGGTGCCGTCGGAGGCTTCGACACCGGACCGGGAAATGTCCTGATGGATCTCTGGTCGATGCGACACCGCAAGCTTCCCTTCGATGCGGATGGCGCCTGGTCGGCGCAGGGCCGCGTGGATCCGGCGTTGCTGGAAGCGCTACTCGCGGAACCGTATTTCGCGCAAGAGCCGCCCAAGAGCACCGGGCGCGACTTGTTCAATGCGCCATGGCTCGACACGATGCTGGACCGCGCGCGCTGGCGCGGCACGCCGGAGGACGCGCAGGCCACGTTTGCGGCGCTGACTGCACACACCATCGCCGAGGCGGTGCGTGCATATGCTGAGGGCGCTACCGAAATACTGGCCTGCGGTGGCGGCGCGCATAACGGCGCGCTCTTGCGAAGGCTTGCCCTGGAGCTCCCCACGCGAACGGTGACCACGACCGCGGCGCACGGCATCGCCGTGGAGCAGGTCGAAGCGCTCGCCTTTGCATGGCTGGCGCGCGAGACGATTGCCGGCAGGCCGGGCAATCTCCCTGCGGTAACGGGCGCGCAGGGTCCGCGGGTGCTGGGCGCTATCTATCCGCGCTAGTCATTATCGCGGCGCAGGACTCACCCCTGACGACGTCGCTCACCCCATCATCGGCATGTGGAAGCCGGGCGCTGCACTGCCGTCATCCGGCCAGCGTGACGTGAGCGTCTTCAAGCGGGTATAGAAGCGCACGCCGTCCATGCCGTGCACGTTCAAATCCCCGAACAGCGACGCACGCCACCCACCGAAGGAAAAGAAGGCCATCGGCACGGGAATCGGGACATTGACGCCCACCATGCCGACCTCGACATCCTGCTGGAAGCGGCGCGCCGCGTGACCGGAGCGCGTGAAGATCGCGGTGCCGTTGGCATAAGTATTGGCATTGATGAGCGCGATGGCCTCGGTCAGCGATTCGACCCGGACGACGGCGAGCACCGGCCCGAAGATTTCTTCGCGATAGACCGTCATCTCGGGCGTGACGTGGTCGAAAAGCGTCGGACCGACGAAAAATCCATCGGCATGTCCCGCGACATCCACCGTCCGTCCATCGACCACCAGCGTAGCGCCTTCCGCGACACCGCTGTCTATGCAGCCGATGATGCGCTCGCGCGAACCGCGCGTAATGACCGGTCCCATCTCGATGTTGGGCGCGGTGCCCGGACCAACGCTGACGCGGCGGGCACGCTCGGCCAGGCGCTCGACCAGCGGGTCGCCAGCCTCGCCCACCGCAATGACTGCGGAAATCGCCATGCAGCGCTCGCCCGCCGAACCGTAGCCTGCGCCGATGATCGCCTCCGTGGCAAACGCGAGATCCGCATCGGGCAACACCACGGCGTGGTTCTTGGCGCCACCCAGCGCCTGGACCCGTTTGCCGTTGCGCGCGCCGGTTTCGTAGATGTACCTGGCGATGGGCGTTGATCCGACGAAGGAGATTGCCTTGACGTCCGGGTGCGCCAACAGCGCGTCGACTGCTGCCTTGTCACCGTGGACGACGTTGAACACACCGCCGGGCAATCCGGCCCCGTGCAGCATCTCGGCCATGCGCAGCGACAGCGAGGGATCGCGTTCGGAGGGCTTCAGCACGAAAGTGTTGCCGCACGCGAGCGCCACCGGAAACATCCACAGCGGCACCATTGCCGGAAAGTTGAAAGGCGTGATGCCGGCGCACACGCCCACGGGCTGGCGCAGCGAAAAACTGTCGACCTCGGTCCCGACGTTCTCGCTGAACTCGCCCTTGAGCAAGTGCGGAATGCCGGTGGCAAACTCGATCACCTCGATCCCGCGCGTAACTTCACCCTCGGCATCCGCGAGGGTCTTGCCATGCTCCTGCGTGATGATGGCGGCGAGTTCTTTCTTGCGAGTCACCATGAGTTCCCTGAACCGCATCAGGATGCGCGCGCGGCGCAAAGGGGGGTAAGCACGCCAGGCGGGAAGGGCGGCGGCTGCGGCGGCGACCGCCGCGTCGATGTCCGCCGCGTTGGCAAGCGGGACATGCCGCATAACCTCGCCCGTCGCCGGATTGGTGATTTCTCCAAAGCGCTGAGTCGTCGCCGCAACCTTCTTGCCGCCGATCCAGAGCGGCAGCCGTTCGAGTGTGGTCAGGTCCATCGTTGCTCCATCGGATTGGCACTTGCACGTGGTCAAAGCGCAATTCTATGCTGCGCGGGCCGGGTGCGAATTGCGCATTGCGTTTGTGGCATGGAATGCAAAACGGGAGCCGCGTGGCCCCCGTTCGGGTTTGGCATGAAAACGCCGTACTTCAGGCGGAAAAACTCGAACCGCAGCCGCAGGTGGTGGTGGCGTTGGGGTTCTTGATCACGAACTGCGCGCCTTCGAGGCCGTCCTGGTAGTCGATCTCCGCGCCGACTAAGTATTGGTAGCTCATGGGATCGATCAGTAGCGTGACGCCGTCCTTGACCAGCGACGTGTCGTCTTCGTTGATGACTTCGTCGAAAGTGAAGCCGTACTGGAAGCCGGAACATCCGCCGCCGGACACGAACACGCGCAGCTTCAAATCCGGATTGCCTTCCTCTTCAATCAGCGACTTGACCTTCATCGCGGCCGAATCGGTGAATATCAGCGGGGCGGGCATTTCGTTCATTGCATTCATGGTTGACTCCTAAAGTGCGCTTTGGTGCGGCTTGCTGCAACCAATCTTACTCGTTGCTGGAAATTCAAGTTTACACGCATATATCCGGATTGCCGGGGCGGGCAAACCGCTCGGCAGCCTAACTCGCCCGCCTATTCTGCCGAAGCCCTCTTCAGTTCGACCACGCTCGCGGTGCCGGGTTCGGTGTGATTCAACCGGCCCTGTATCACTGCGCCCAGATGCATCTCGAGCGTCCGGTATTCCACGTCGCCGACGATCTTTGCCTTGGACTGCAGTTCAAGAAAGTCATTGGCGGTGACCGGTCCGTTCACGGCGCCGTTCACAACGACATGGGAGACGGTTATTTCGCCGTCGACCCGCGCCTGCTCGCTTACGACCAGCGTGCCTGGCTCGCCATTGTGCGTGCTCACGTTGCCCAACACTTGGCCGTCAATGCGCAGACCGCCGGTGAATACCACGTCGCCACGGACCACCGTGCCGGCGCCAATGAGGCAATCGATGCGTTTTTGCGGCGGTGCGTGTTTCTTGCGTTCGAACATGGGGGCTCCTTCGCGAATCTAAAGCTGTACGGTACGCGTTGCCTTCGGGCTGCCTTGCCCGGTTTCGAAGGCGCGCGCGGTAATGGCCGCCACACGCAGATCCGCCGGCACCTTGAATCTTCCTTCAACCCTCTGATAATACTTGAATTTGAGCGAAAGCGCCGACTTGGATTCGGGCTGGTCCTCGGGTAGGGCAAGGATCATCCCGCGCGTTCCGGGGGGCGCACCAGGTACGGGTACCAGGGTGGCCTGCAGCACCACATTGCCGTCGAACTCGTCCTTGGGGCTACCGCCGCGCACGATTAGCAGCTTGTAGCGCCACATTTCGTCGCTATCGCGCTCCACGGAGAGCTGCTGCAGCTGCAAGCCGGTCTGCTTGCTCGAATCTGACACCAGCTTCTGCAGGAACGCGAGCTCCTCCTTCAATTGCGCATTCTCGCCGGCCAGCTCCGTGAATTGCTTCTGCTGCGTCTCCTGCGAACCGCGGGCCATCGCGATTTCGCTTTCGAGCGTCGAGTTCTTGGCGCGAAGGTCGAAACCCTCCGCGTGCAACTTCTTGGTCTCCACCTCCAGCGTCACCAATCGGGCCTCGACCTCCTTGCGATTGAAGCCACCGAAGATCTGGCCGAAGTCGAAGCCCCACCACCACATGCCGGCGATGATGGCGATCAGCGTCAGCACGATGGCGCTGCGTCCCCACCACGGCAGGTGCGTGCGCACCGCCATTCGCGGCGCGGATATGCCGAAATTCTGGCGCAGCCTGCGCAACCAGTTGGAAGGTGCCGCCATGGTGAGAGCCTACGGAACGACCGGCGCGGCGGTGAGGCCCGTCGTCTCGGGCAAGCCGAACATCAGGTTCATGTTCTGAACCGCCTGGCCGGCGGCGCCCTTGACCAAATTGTCCTCGACCACCAGCACGGTGACCATGTCGGCATCTCCCGGACGGTGCACGGCGATGCGCGCGATGTTCGACGCTCGCACGCTGCGCGTATCGGGGGCGGAGCCCGGCGGCATCACGTCGACGAAGGGCTCGCCGGCGTAGCGCGTCTCGAACAGGGCCTGCAGGTCGACGTCAGTGCGCGTGAGGCGCGCGTACAGCGTGGCATAAATGCCGCGGATCATCGGCAGCAGGTGCGGCGTGAACACGAGTTTGAGCGGCGTCTTGCTGTGCGCGGCCAGTTCCTGAACGGTCTCGGGATGATGCCGGTGACCGCCCACATTGTATGCGCGGAAATTGTCGGAAGCTTCAGCCAGCAAGAGGCTGACCTCGGCCTTGCGGCCGGCACCCGATGCGCCGGACTTGCAATCGGCGATCAGGTGTTCGGTATCGACGATTCCGGCCTCGATCAATGGCATGAACCCCAGTTGCATGGCCGTGGGGTAGCAGCCAGGATTGCCGACGATGCGCGCGCGCCGAATCTCCTCGCGGTGGAACTCGGGAAGGCCGTAGACGGACTCGGCGAGCAGGTCGGGGCAGGTGTGCGGCATCTTGTACCACTTCTCGAACATCGCCACGTCGCGGATCCGGAAGTCCGCGGCGAGATCGATGATCTTCACGCCCGCATCCACCAGGCCGCGCGCCTGCGCCATCGCCACTCCGTGCGGCGTGGCGAAGAAAACGATGTCGCAGGCCTTGAGATCGGTGGCGTCGGGGGCGGTGAAATGCAACGTGTCATAGTGCCGGCGCAGGCTCGGAAACATGTCGACGACGCGGGCGCCGGCATCGCCGCGGGACGTGATCGCGCGAACATCCGCCTCCGGATGCGAGGCCAACAGCCGCAGGAGTTCGACGCCGGTGTAGCCCGTGCCGCCGACAATGCCGATCTTGACCATTTGTACCCTCAACCAAGGTTGCGTCGGTTTGACGCCGATTCTAGCATCGGGTTCCCGACTCTATGACGTTGTCATTGTCGTGATTCCGCGCATTCATGGCCCGTATTCACGGCATTCAATGGTTGCCGGACCCAAGCGCAAAGGCCACCTCGAAGGCGGCCTTTGCACATTTTTCGCTCAGTTTCCCTGAGGAAACCCGGAACGTCTAGCGCTTCGAGAACTGCTTGCGCTTGCGCGCCTTGTGGAGGCCGACCTTCTTGCGCTCCACTTCTCGCGCATCGCGCGTGACCAGGCCCGCCTTGGACAGCGTGGGCTTCAGTTGCGCGTCATAGTCGATCAGCGCGCGCGTGATGCCGTGACGCACCGCACCGGCTTGACCCGATTCCCCGCCGCCGATCACGTTGACCATGATGTCGAACGTGGCAGCGTGATTGGTGAGCGCCAAAGGCTGGCGGACGACCATGCGACCCGTTTCGCGCGTGAAGAATTCATCCACCGGCTTGTCGTTCACGATGAACTTGCCGGAACCCTGCTTGATGAAGACCCGCGCCACCGACGTCTTGCGCCGGCCCGTGCCGTAATAATAGTTGCCGATCATGACTTCGCTTCTACTTTCCCGATTTTCTTCACCGGATCGATGGACTTGGGTTGCTGGGCCGAGTGCGGATGCGTCGGGCCAACGTAGCACTTGAGTTTCTTCAGCATTGCGTAACCGAGCGGTCCCTTGGGCAGCATGCCCTTGACGGCCTTCTCGAGCGCACGGCCGGGAAAGCGCGACTGCATCTGGCCGAAGTTGACCGTGCGGATTCCGCCCGGGTAGCCCGTGTGCCGATGGTAGAGCTTGTCGTCGACTTTATTGCCCGTCACGCGCAGCTTGTCCACGTTGGTGACGACGATGAAGTCGCCGGTGTCCATGTGCGGGGTATAGATGGGCTTGTGCTTGCCGCGCAGGCGCAGGGCAATCTGGCTCGCGAGGCGACCCAGCACCTGGTCGGTGCCGTCGACGACGAACCATTCCCGCGTGATGTCGTCGGGCTTGGCGGAGAAAGTCTTCATTTCAAAATCTCGGTATGGGACGGTATTGGAACAATGCGGGAGCAAGACAAACAGCCGAGCAGGTTCGCTTTAGGCCATTAGTGTTCGCTCAACAAAGTCGGCTAGTCTACTATTTGAGGGCGACTTTCGTCAAGGCGGACCTCGCGCCGGATGTCGGACCCCAAATTCCGGCTTACGCGCTGTTTTTGCTCCACCGGGACCCCGGATGGGGGCTAGACAAGAAATCGGCCCGGGCGTCGGAGGGCGCGGAATACTGCTCGTATGCGGCGGTGCAACACGGGCGAAGGGCAAAAAGAGGCGCGGTGGTTTAGACCGCGCCTTTAGGATTCCACCATAGGAGGAGAATGGAGGAATG
>JBDTPJ010000086.1:0-16054 GCA_039932755.1 Betaproteobacteria bacterium | reverse complement strand
CGCGGCGCGAAAAGATGCAGGTATCGCTTGACGACGGCGAAGGTGAAGCAGCGTGGCAGATCCCGGTACGCGCGGCGCAATACACCCGGGTTGAATTGACCGAGCTCCTGCAGCACGTCGGTCGCCTGCCCGTGGATCAGCGGGAAGTGCTGCTGCTTGCGGCGGTGGAGGAACTTCGGTACGAGGAAATTGCGGTCGCGCTGGCCATTCCAATCGGAACCGTGATGTCTCGCCTGTCGCGCGCGCGCGAGAAATTGCGCAATGCCTTTGCCGATGCCCCGTCGGGCGCCGCTGGGCTGAAGGTTGTGAAATGAGCGGTCAAATGTGTTGTGAAATGAGTCTTCAACTGCGTGTTCAAACGAGCTGTGCAATGAGGATCGTGTGAAGAATTCGCTGCCGGTGTCCGACGCCGACCTCGAAGCCTACGTCGACGGCCAGCTTGCGTCCTCGCGCGTTGCGGCGGTCGAGGAGGCGCTGGCGTACGACTCCGCGCTCGCGGCAAGGGTGGCTGCGGGCAGGCAGCACAATGTTGACCTGCGCGATCTGCTTGATCCATGGCTGGCCGACCCCATTCCCGAACGCGTGCTGGCCGCTGCCACCAACCCCGCTGTCATGGTGCCGCGGTCCACACCGCGCTGGCTCACGTCGTTGTTGGCGGCGGCCGCGGCGCTGGTGCTGGGCTTGGGCGTGGGCTGGTACGCGCGCGATGTCGTCCTCGAGCGAGCGGGCACGCCAACCACATTCGCGCGGCAAGCCGCGCTGACGCATGCGCTGTATGCGGCCGATGCCAACCGCCCGGTGGAAGTTTGGGCGCCCGAGGAAAAGCGCTTGGTGAGCTGGCTGTCCAAGCGGCTGGGCTTTGCCGTAAGTGCGCCCGACCTCAACAGCACGGGTTTCGCATTGGTCGGCGGGCGCTTGGTCGCCGGTCATCAAAATCCCACGGCGCTGTTCATGTACGAAAACGCCGACAAGCAAAGGCTTTCGCTTCAGGTACGCAAGCAGCCGGTCGACGGCGGCGAAGTTGCCTTCCGCTACGCCCTCGAAAACGGCATTGGCGTGTTCTACTGGATCGAGGACAACTGCAGCTATGCATTGTCGGGCAATCTCGACCGCGCGCAACTGTTGACCGTGGGTCGCGTGGTCTACGGTCAATTGGCAACTCTGGAAGCGGCTCGCGGCAAATAGGCGGCAAGCCGGCGCGTGGCCCCAATCAAGAGCGAGGCCGCGCGCGCGCAGCGGTCGCGAGCAAGCGCAGGCAGCACAAGCAGTCGCGCGCGGCAAGCAGATGATTGTCGTCTTTCCGACCCGCGACCACGTGCCTTTGGGCAGGCGGCGTGCGGCCCCCGCATGCTAATATGGCCATGCCGTTCATACGGTCAATTCAACCGAAATTTGGGGGAGGTTGAACAATGGAATACAGGAAGGTTGTGCTTGCGCTGGGCATGCTGTTGCTGATCGCAGGCTGCACTACGCGGCCGATCGTCAACATCACGGATTCGCCGGTGATCGTGCGCTCCGGCACCGTGGCGACCGCCGATCAGGTTCGCGACGCGATTGTCGCCGCAGGTACTGGATTGGGATGGGTCATGACACCCGTTTCGCCTGGCCTCGTCAGCGGGCGGCTGAGCCTGCGCGATCACGTCGCCTTCATCGACGTCCGCTACACTGCAAGGACTTTTAGTATCACGTACAAGGAAAGCACGAACCTGAACTACAGGGACGGGCAGATCCACAAGAACTACAACGGATGGATCGAAAATCTCGATCGCGACATCCGGGCGCAACTGCTGAAGTTGTAATTTGAGCATTTCGGGGCGGCGCGCGAGCATCGGCGTCCCTCTGGCCCGTGGTCCGAATTGTCATCGATGGGCTCGACAGCTGCTCCACCGCGTTTGCGTGATGTCCACGAAATGTCCTGCCGATGGCTATGACTCAACTCGAACGGGAAATCGCCACGTCGATCATCGAGGCGCTGTCTCTGGAAGTCCCGGTCGACGAATTCGACCCGGAGGCGCCTTTGTACGGCGATCGCTACGGGCTCGACTCGATCGACATGCTCGAGATTGCGGTCGTCGTGTCAGCGCGCTACGGCGTTGAATTGCGTTCGGACGACGTCGAGAGTCGCAACGTTTTTACCTCGCTTCGGGCCTTGGCAACGCATGTCGCCCGACATCGCACCCAGTAGCGCTTCGTCCCCGACGGCTGCGCCGCCAGGCGGGCATGCCCTCTGGTGGCACAGCAGGCGCGTCATGTTGTCTCTCGTCGCAAGCGTCGCCTATCCGTTTCTGGTCTACTGGGTGCTGGCCCAGCGCCAGCCTTGGCCAGGCGTGCTGCTTATGCTGGTTGCCATGGGCGCGCTATGTGCGTGCTTGCCGCAGCGACGAATGCAGGTGGCGGGTGCATTGGGCGTAGTCGTTGTCGCCGGACTGGCAATGGCAATCGCGGCGACCCCGCTGTTGCCGTTCCTGCCGCCGCTTTGCGTCAATCTTGGACTCGCCTGGCTTTTCGGTCACACGCTGCTGCCGGGTCAGGAGCCTTTGCTCACGCGGTTCGCGCGCGTGGAAGAAGGCGAGCCCGATGCGCAGGTACTTGCGTACACGCAACGCCTCACTTGGCTGTGGACCGCGTTTTTTCTTGTGATGGCCACCGTATCCGCTACCTTGGCGACGCTGGCTGCCCACGATGCATGGGTGTGGTTCACGGCCGTCGGCAACTACGTTTGCGTGGCCGCGCTGTTCGCGATCGAGTACGGGTATCGGCGCTGGCGTTTTCCGCGCAAAGTACATGCGTCACCGATGCGGCAGGTGGAAATGCTGCGTTCGGCATTGCGGAGCCGCGAACGGTGACGGACCGCCGCTCCTGAACACCCTCATGCTGCCCCTGTTGCGTGGTTTCGAGCCGGACCGTCCCGTCGCATTCGACCGCAACCGGGCGTTCGGTGCGGCGGCGTTTTGCGCCGCGGCGACCGCAATGTCCGCCCGGTTGCCTGCGGGCCGCCATGTCTTCAATCTATGCGATGGCCGCGTGGAATTCCTGCTGGGGAGCGCTGCGGCCCTGCTTGCCGGGTGCACGCTCGTGTTGCCGCCCAGCCGGCTCGCGCGAACGCTCGACGAACTACTCGATATCTACCCGGACAGTTGCTGTCTTGTCGACTTTCCCGGGCCGGCCCATGTTCCGGCCAACGTGGCTACGATGCCGATACGCGTCGAGCTTGAGAATGCGCTACAGGCATCGACCGTGCTGGGCGCGTGGCCACCACCGCTGATCGCTGCCATGCATCAAGCGGCAATCCTGTTCACGTCCGGGTCAACTGGCTCGCCGCAACCGCACAGCAAGACATGGGGAGAGCTGTGCGAGGGCGCGCAGACTTTTCTGCGTTCCTTTGGTTCGCCTTCACGACGCGCAGCGATAATTGGCACGGTCCCTCCGCAACACATGTTCGGCTTCGAAACGACGGCGATGCTCGCCTTGCAGTCGGGTACGCCGGTGCTCGATGCGCATCCGGCGTTTCCGGCAGACCTTAGGCATGCGCTCGCGAGCGCCGCTGAACTGGAACTGGACGAGATCTGGTTGATGTCTACCCCTTTGCAATTGCGGGCATTTCACCGCGAACTCAAAACTTCGCCCCACCTTCGCCGTATTATTTCCGCGACGATGCCGCTCGACCCCGAACTGGCGCAGGCGATCGAACGCGATTGGAATGTACAAGTGGACGAAGTCTTCGGCTGCACCGAGGGCGGCATTCTCGCTACCCGCCGTCCCGCGCAAACCCGTCTCTTCACACCGGCCGCGGGCCTCGAATTTACGCGCAACGGGGAAGGCTTGGCGCAGGTTTGCGGCGGACATCTGCCGCGGGCGCTGGTGTTGAGCGACCGGCTGCGGCCGGAGCGCAAGGACTTTGGGGGCGCAGGCCGGTTCGAAGTGATCGGGCGCGACGAGGACATGGTGAAGATCGCCGGCAAGCGCACCTCGCTGCAAGCCCTCACCAAGGAGATTCTGGCCATCGCCGGTGTGGTCGATGGCGTGCTTCTCCTGCCGGAGCCGAGTGCGCAGCGGATCGCGGCCATCGTTGTCGCTCCAGGTTGTACGGCCGACCAGATCAGGGCAAGTCTCAAGGGTCGCATCGACCCGGCGTTCATGCCGCGCCCGTTGCAGCTGGTCGTTGCCCTTCCGCGCGACGCCAATGGCAAGTTGCCGATGGCTGACTTGCGCGCGCTGCTCGCGGCAAACACGCAGGCAACGAACCGCACCGTGGAGTTCAACGCCGATGCGGACGTTCACGCGGAGGAAACCTTCACTTGCGATTGGGCTTGTGCCACTGACCATCCTGCGTTGCCGGGACACTTCCCCGGTCACATCATCGTGCCGGGTGTAATCCTGCTGGAACGCCTGGAGGCTTTGCTCGAGGACAGTGGCTATCGCGTCACAGAATGTACACAGGCCAAGTTCCTGGCGCCCGTGGCACCCGAGATGCGACTCCTCTTTCGCGTCACGATGTCGTCGCCGCACGCCGGGCAAGCGCAGGCGCAATTTTCGGTGGCCGCCGACGGCGCGCAGGTCGCCGTCGGCCGCCTTGTGTGCGCTCGAGTTCGGGACAGCCTGTGACCGCCAGCCCGGCATGGCTCAAGCAGCAAGAGCGGGGAAGCCGCCCGCTCATCTGGCTCATCGTCAACATTGCGCTGGTCCTGGGACGCCCGTTCGGCCGCGCACTGCTGTATCCGATCTGCGCCTATTTTCTTTTGTTCTCGCGCCGCGCCCGGGCAGCGTCACGTTCATACCTCGCGCGCGCGCTCACGCGTCCGCCGGGTTGGCGCGACATGTTCGACCATTATCTTTGCTTCGCGCGAACGATACTCGACCGCGTGTTCCTGCTCTCCGGCAGATTCGACCAGTTTGAGCTCGACGTCGATGGACTCGACGTGTTGCTCGGTGTGCTTGGGCAAGGCCGCGGGTGCCTCCTCTTCGGCGCGCATTTTGGAAGTTTCGATGTTCTGCGCGCATTGGCATTTGCCGAGAGTCCCGTGACCGTCAAGGTGCTCATGCATGAGGTCAATGCGGAAAAAATTAACGGCGTGCTCGCCAAACTCAATCCCGAGTTGCCTCGGCTGGTGATTCCATTGGGCCGGCCGGAAACAATGCTCAAGGTCGCCGAGGCGTTGTCCCGCAACGAAATCGTGGGGCTTCTTGCCGATCGCGTGGTTGCAGGCGACAAGTTCCTGCGGTGCAGTTTTTTAGGTGCTAACGCGTCGTTCCCCGAAGGTCCGATGGTGCTGGCGTCGGTGCTCAAGGCGCCTGTCGTGCTCTTCTCCGCGACCTATCGCGGCGGCCGGCACTACGCCGTCAAATTCGAGTCGTTCACCGCAGCACACGTCGCATCGCGCGAACGAAGGCGCGAGGCGTTGCAGATGCAATGCGAGCGTTATGCGGACTGGCTTGCGCATTGCTGCCGGTCGGCACCCTACAACTGGTTCAATTTTTATGACTTCTGGGCCGATGCCGCAGCACGCTGACCGTGGACGCTCTCTTTGGCGCGGGCTACTGATGCTGGTACTGGTGGCCATGCCGCACGTCGCCCTGGCGTTCGACTTGGCGGAGCTGATGGCGATGCTGGGCCAGGTCTCCGAAAGCAGCGTGGCATTCGTGGAAACCAAATATGTTTCGACGCTGAATACGCCCCTGGTGCGAAGGGGAACGATGCGCTTCATCCGCCCCGACCAGTTGCAGATGCGTGTCGAGACGCCTTACTTCGAACGCATGGACATTGCCGGCGGTGTGCTCACCATTGAGAACCGCCGGGGAATTCGACAGATCGATCTCGACGGTCAGCCGTCGGTAGCGGCTTGGGTCGCAAGCATTCGCGCGACGTTGAAGGGCGATGCCGCCAGCCTGTCGCGACTTTTCAACGTGGCACTGACAGGGCAGGCCGCGCGCTGGTCGCTGTCTCTAGCTCCGCGGGAGCCTGGCTTGTCAGGCGTCATTCAGCGCATTTCCATCGACGGCACTCTGGCGCGGCTGACTCGCATCGAGGTGGATGAGCGCATGGGCGACCGCACGGTACTCGTGATTGTGCCCGACGTAGACAAGCGATGAATCTGCGGTATGCAAGCACCGGGGGTTGCGCACTCGTGCTGGCTGTGGCGGTGGCCTGGCTTGCCGCTGCGTTGCGCATCGAGACAGACATGTCGGCGTTCCTGCCGCGTGGCCAATCCGACGCGCAGCGAATGTTCAACCGCGAGTTGCGCGACGGCGTCTCGAGCCGCCTAATGCTCATCGAACTTGCAGGCGACCAGCCGGCCAATCTGGCGCGCATGAGCCGGACATTGCAACGCAAGCTCGCGGTGGATTCCGCGTTCAAATACGTTGGCAACGGCGACAGTGCTTTGGGAGGCGCGGAACTCGCCGTCATCGAGCGCCATCGCTACCAGATGAGCGATGCAGTCGATGCCGCGCATTTCGACGTCGCTGCCCTGCGCGCCGCGCTCGCAGAACGCCTCGAGGGTCTCGCCGGAGGCGGCAGTCTCCTTGAGAAACGATGGCTTTCGAGCGATCCCACGGGTGAAGCGTGGCACGTGCTGGCGCAACTGGCCCCGCCAGTCCAACCGAAGCATATCGATGGGGTGTGGTTCAACCGCGCCGGCAAGGCTGCGCTGCTGATCGCCGAGACCCGTGCGCCGGGATGGGATGTCGAGCGACAGCGGCAGGCCATACTGGCTCTGCAACGCGACTTCGCAATGGCCCGCGAGGACAGCAACGCGCAATTGCGCTTTTCGAGTCCAGGCGCCATGGCCGCAGAGAGCCGGACCCTGATTGCGGCGGAAGCGACGCGCCTGTCGCTCATTTCCGTTGTGCTAATTCTCGGCATCCTTCTGTGGGTGTACCGCTCACTGCCATTGGTCCTGCTCTGCTTTGTTCCCGCCGTGACGGGATTGCTGGCCGGCATCGTCACGGTGAACGCTTGGTTTGGTAGCGTGCAGGGCATCACGCTCGGATTTGCGGCGACTCTGCTGGGAGAGTCGGTCGACTACCCCAGCTTCCTGCTCACCCAGAGACGTCCTGGCGAAAATCTGTTCGCGACGCGTGCACGTCTCGGACGCACGCTCGCCATGGCCGTTCTCACCACGGCGTGCGGCGCGCTGGCGCTGCTGTTTGCGGACTTTCCGGGTCTTGCGCAACTGGGCCTGCTGACTGCGGTCGGAATTCTTGTCGCAGGTGCCATGACATATTGGCTGCTGCCAATCTGGATTGCCGCGCCCGCGCTGCATTCCCCTTTGCCGCGGCGCCCGTTGCTTGCGCTTGATCTACCCATGGGCCGCAGAGTGCGCTGGTTGGCCGTCATCACCATGGCCGGCGTGGTGGCATTGTCCGCGTGGAACCAGTCCTGGTGGGATGACGACGTTGCCAACATGAATCCGTTGCCCGTGGAACTCAAGGTTCGAGATCGCGAACTGCGCCAAGCACTGGGCGCTCCGGACGTTCGCTACCTCATCGTGGTCGGCGCGCAGTCCGAGGAAGACGTGCTGCGCCACGCGGAGGAATTGCGTCCCCACCTGCAACGCTGGGTGGCCGCTGGCGCGCTCGGTGGCTTCGAACTGGTGAGCGACTTTCTGCCGAGTCGCGCGACGCAGGCCCGGCGCCAGGCAGCGCTGCCCCAGGGCGCCGAACTTTCCGCGAGTCTTGGAGCGGCGTTGGCAGGTTTGCCGTTTCGAGACGGCACGTTCGCGCCATTCGTGTTGGCCGTGGAGGAGGCGCGCAACGCGCCGCCGCTCACGTTCGCGGACCTGTCGGGCAATGCGCTCGGGCTCAAGGCGACGGCACTCCTGCGCCGTGGCGATAGCGGCGGGGCCAGGTCCGAAGGCTGGGAAGTCGTCATCCCGTTGCGCGGTGTGGCGAATGCTTCGGCAATGGCGGCGGACGTCGCCGCCCTGGGTGCGGCACAGGTGCGCTGGCTCGACCTGCGCGGCGAGTCTGCGGCAATGATGAAGGCCTATCGCCACGAAGCGGTACGCTACGCAGGCCTGGGCGCGTTGCTCATTTTCGGCGTCCTTGCGTTCGGATTGCGCAGTGTTCGCGGCGCGCTGCGGCTCATGTTCCCGGTTGCGCTGGCCGTGCTTCTCACGGCCGGAACCCTGGTCGCGGCGCGCACGCCACTTTCCGTATTGCACCTGGTTGCCCTGCTGCTGGTGCTCGGCCTCGGTGTCAACTACGCCCTGTTCATCGCGCGCGCGCGCGTCGAGGGAGACGAGTTTGCGCAGACGCTGCGCACCCTTGCCGTGGTCAGCGGCACCACGTTGTGCGCTTTTGGCACGCTCGCATTTTCGGGAATTGTCGTCCTGCATGCGATAGGCATCACGGTGTGTGCCGGCGTCGGCTACAGCCTGCTCGTTTGCTTCCTGCTGCTTTCCGCAAAACCAGCGCGTGATTCCGCGATGAAAACGCGCTGATATGCGGCCCTTGCCCATCGCTGCATCGACGATGACCACCGCCTGCGGTGTCGGCACCGGGGCTGTATGCGCGGCATTGCAGGAGGGCAGGAGTGGGCTGCGCAGGAATGACTTTGAACCTGCCGCGGCGCTCGCGACATGGATTGGTCGCGTGGATGCAGTGGAATCGGAGGCGCTGGCCGGCGCATTCGCCGCTTACGATTGTCGCAACAACCGGCTTGCCCGCATTGCGCTGGAGCAGGACGGATTCATCGCTGCCGTGGGGGCCGCCGCGCGTCGTCATGGCGCCGAACGGATTGGCGTCTTCCTCGGCACGACGACTTCGGGCATTCTTTCCACCGAGCTCGCGTTCCGCGCGGCCGCGTGGAACCAGGTCGGCCGCAGCGACCTCCTGACCCCCGAGCTGTATCGCTGCCGCCACAGCCTGTTCGCGATCACGGAATTCGTGCGCGACTACCTGGGACTCCACGGACCCGCAGCGACAATTTCCACCGCGTGCTCGTCGAGCGCGAAAGTCTTTGCCGTGGCGTCCCGGTCCATCGCCGCGGGCGACTGTGCGGCGGCCATTGTCGGCGGCGTGGATTCGCTCGCGATGTCTACGTTGTTTGGCTTCCATTCGCTTGAGTTGTTGTCCCGCAATCCCTGCCGGCCTTGCGCTGCGGACCGCGACGGCATTTCCATCGGCGAGGCGGCGGGTTTTGCGCTTCTCGATCCTGGCGTCGACGCCATGGTACGAGTGGCCGGCGTCGGGGAAAGCTGCGACGCCTATCACATGTCGAGTCCGCACCCGAATGGCGCCGGCGCCGCCATTGCGATGCGTACGGCGGTGAACGATGCCGGCGCGGACGCGAGCGGCATCGACTATGTTCATTTGCACGGGACGGCAAGCCGGCCCAACGATGCTGCCGAGGACCGTGCAATCCTGTCAGTCTTCGGCGATGCCGTCCCGGTGAGTTCGACCAAAGGCTGGACCGGGCATACGCTGGGCGCGGCGGGCATCCTCGGGGCGCTGATTGCAGAATTGGCGCTGCGTGGGCAATGGATGCCGGGAACGCTCGGTTGCGACACCGTCGACCCTGAGCTCGATTGCGCCATCGCCATGCAGTCGCGACCAAGGGCGTTGCGGCGCGTTCTTTGCAACGCGTTTGGCTTCGGCGGTACCAATTGCAGTCTCGTCCTGGAAAGCGCGCGATGACCGTGCTCGCCATTGCCGGTGTGGGTGTGTGCGCCACGGGCATGGAGAAGTGGAAGGACGCGCGTTCATTACTGCGGGCCGACGCAATTTCATCGCTCGCGCCGCTGCCGCGGCAAGCGCCCGCCTGCCTGCCTGCGATCGAGCGGCGCCGCGCCAATACCACCACGCGCTTCGCCGTTAGCGCGGCGATGCAGGCGATCGAAGGCGTCGCCGTGGACGACGTCGTGCATCTGGCGAGCGTGTTCAGCTCCTCCGACGGTGACGGCGAGGTGCTGGCCAGCATGCTGGCGGCATTGGCGCAGCCGCAGGTGACTTTGTCGCCGACGCTCTTTCACAATTCCGTGTTCAACGCGCCGTCCGGATACTGGAGCATTGGCAGCGGCGCGGTCGCGCCGTCAATCACATTGAGCGCCGGTCGCGCTTCCTTCGCCGCTGGGCTGGCTGAGGCGCGTGCGCAAATCATTGCTACAGGCGAACCGGTGCTGCTCATTACCTACGATGCGCCGTTCCCGGACACGCTGGCGGCATTCGCGCGTAGTGCCGAGCCCTTTGCCTGCGCCTTCCGACTGGAACCGGCGACAGCGCCGACGTCGCCCTCACTAGGCGTCATCGAGATCCACTTGTCGGCGCCGGACGTGCCCCTGCCCGCAATGGCGCTGCCCAAGGGATTGCCAGGGTGCTTTGCCGGCAATGCCGCGGCAGATTCCCTGCCTTTGCTGGTGGCGATTGCGCGGGGGAGGCCGGGTCGGACGGTCCTGCCCTGGCTCAACGGGTCGCCGATGTGGCTCGACTTCCAGCCATGATGATTGAACGCGCAGCGCTGGCGTCGCTGGTCCCGCATGCCGGCGCCATGATGCTGCTCGACGGAGTGGAGTTCTGGGACGGGCAACGTATCATCTGCATCAGCATGCAACATCGCGCGAACGGCAATCCACTCCTCACGAAGACCGGCCTGTCCTCGCTCAATGGCATCGAATTCGCTGCGCAGGCCATGGCCGCTCATGGTGCGCTCACCGACAATTCCTCGGGACGGCCCCGAAGCGGATTGTTGCTGAGCGTGCGCGATTGCCGGCTGCACGTGCGTCGCCTGGACGACCTTGCGTCCCCATTGCGCATCGAGGCCATGCAGTTGGGCAGAACTGCAGAAACGCGAATCTATCGCTTCGAATTGTCTGCGCGGGAAGTCAAGCTGGTCGACGGGCGATTGACCGTCCAGCTGCGACAGGAGGAGGCACCTTGAAGCATGCGCTGGTCACCGGAGGAACGGGCACCATTGGCCAAGCCATCTGCTGCGAACTCGCGCGGGCGGGCCACCACGTCATCGTGCATGCTCACCGCCGACTTGAACTTGCGCGCGAGATCGCGGCATCGATCCGCGCTGATGGTGGCTCGGCAGATGCCGTCGCCTTCGACCTGGTCGACGCCGAGGCGACCCGCCAGGCACTCACGCTGCTGGTTGCGCAAGCGCCGATCCAGATCCTCGTGAACAACGCCGGCAGCACCGCCGATGCGCCGCTCCCCGGCATGTCTTACGCGCAGTGGCACGGCGTCATCGATGTCATCCTGAACGGGTTCTTCAATGTCACGCAACCGCTGTTGATGCCGATGATCCGCACGCGTTGGGGCCGAATCGTCAACATTGCTTCGGTGAGCGCGCTTGCCGGAAATCGCGGTCAGGCAAATTATGCGGCAGCCAAGGCGGGGCTCATTGCGGCGGGAAAGACGCTGGCGCTGGAAATCGCGCAGCGTGGAATCACGGTCAACAGCGTTGCACCAGGCATCATCGACACGCCCATGGCGGAGGCGGTGTTCGATGCCGAGGCCATCAAGCGGCTGGTACCGATGCGCAGGGCCGGAACGCCGGAGGAGGTGGCGCATCTGGTTGTATTCCTGGCCTCCGACAAGGCGGCCTACATTTCGGGACAGGTGGTCTCGATCAACGGAGCTCTGTACTGATGGCGTTTGCGATTGTCATTCCCGCTTTTAACGAGTCGCGGACCATCCGGTCCGTCGCCGAGCGCGCGCTGCGCCAATGTGCGACGGTCATCGTGGTTGACGATGGCTCCACCGACGGCACGCGCGACGCGCTCGCCGGCCTGGCGGTGCATGTAGTGCGCCACCCCACCAATCGGGGCAAGGCGGCGAGTCTATGGGATGGCTTTCAATACGCGCTCGAGCAGAACGTCGATGCGGTCATCACCCTTGATGGCGACGGGCAGCATCGGCCGGAAGACGTCCCCCGCCTGGTGAACGCGGCGCGCGAGAATCCCCATCGCGTGCTCATCGGGGCGCGGTTGCTGGGACGCGACGCCTATCCGTGGTCGCGCCGCAAAGCCAATCACGTCGCTGATTTCTGGATTTCCTGGGCGGCGGGGCACTGCATTGCCGATTCACAGTCGGGCCAGCGTCTGTATCCGGTGGAACTGCTGCGGCAACTGCGTGTAAGGCACGACGCCGGCGCCGCATTCACATTCGAAAGCGAAGCGCTGATCCGGGCGGCACGCCTGGGATTCACGACCGTCGCCGTGCCGATACAGGCAATCTTCAACGCAGGCGGCCGGCCGAGCCACTTTCGGCCCGTGCGCGACATCGCGCGCATCGCGTGGATGGTTGCACGGCAATTGTTGGCGACTGGGCTCTATCCCCTTGGACTGTGGCGCAGCCTGCGTTTTCCCGCCAATGTGGCGGAGTCGATTGCCGGTACGGGCATCAATGCAGCCGATGGCGTGGACGAGTTCAGGGAAGCGAGCTGATGCAGCGCAAGCCTGCGCAGCCGGGCGACGCCGTGGCGACAATCGAGACGCCAGCGCTCGTCGTCGATCTTGATCCGTTCGAGCGCAATCTCGATCTCATGGCCAACGCGGTGCGCGGATCGGGACTCGCGCTGCGCCCACACGCCAAGGCGCACAAATGTCCGGAAATCGCAAAGCGACAGATCGCCCTCGGCGCGGTCGGCATTTGCTGCCAGAAGGTCGACGAAGCCGCCGCATTCGTCGAGGCCGGCTTGCGCGATGTGCTGGTCACCAATGAGGTGGTGACCGGGCCCAAGCTCGAACGCCTGGCCCATCTCGCGCGGACGGCGACCATCGGCGTCCTGGCCGACGACTCGAACGTCGTTCGAGCCATGTCCGCAGCGGCGACGCAAGCGTGTGTGGTTCTCGACGTGCTGGTCGAGATCGATGTCGGCGCGCATCGCTGCGGGGTCCTGCCCGGCGCACCCGCCGTGGCGCTCGCGCAGGCGATCGTCGCTTCGCCAGGGTTGCACTTTCGCGGCCTGCACGCCTATCAGGGGGCCGCGCAGCACTTGCGTACGCCGGCCGAGCGCATGGCGGCAATTGTCGTTGCCACGCAGCTGGCGCTGCGCACGCGTGATGCGATAGTTGCTGCCGGCATTCCCTGTCCCACCGTCACTGGTGCGGGAACGGGCACGTGGCAACTGGAGCGCGACGGCCAAGTCTATACGGAGCTGCAACCGGGCTCGTATATCTTCATGGATGCGGACTATGGTCGCAATGCGCTGGCGCCGGACGATCATGCCTTCGAGCACAGCCTCTATGTTGCGGCGACGCTGATGAGCACACCGGTGCCGGAGCGCGCCATTGTCGACGCCGGTCTCAAGGCCTTTGCATTCGATTCCGGACCGCCGGTAGTGCATGCCGTGCATGGCCTGGAATATGTCGGCGCGTCCGACGAGCATGGCGTGCTGCGCGTCACGGCCGACGCTAAACCGGTCGTGGGCGAACGCATCTGGCTCATTCCGGGTCACTGCGATCCGACGGTGAACCTCTACGACTGGATCGTGGGCGTACGAGGGAGCAGCGTCGAATGCGTGTGGCCGGTCGCGGCGCGCGGCGCACTGGGATAGCGATTGGCCTTAAGCTACAGCGTCGCCACACCGCGCGACGTTCGCACCATGGCGGCAATGCGCGGCGACTTGCCGTACGTGACTTTCATCGTGTCCGACAGGCCGAGAATAGCCAGTTCCGCGCGCACGGACGCGGGCTCCGGATGCTCTCCCGCAACTGCGACGAGGCGACAGCCCGAATCGGTCAATGAGTCGGTCGGGTGTCGCGCATCCGGCCACGCAATGAGGGTCGGGACCAATCCGCGTCCCGGCCGATGCCCGTCGGCGGGGATAGTGATGCGCCATGTGAAGTCGCCGCGGGTCATTGCGGTGGGCAAGCCCAGGTCGCAGACGCGGGTCGCCGCTTGGTCGATGTCTTGGGTACGCGCGACCCAGTGCGCAAGATGCGGACCCTCCGCCAACGCGGCGCGCATGCGCGGCTCGTCCAGGTCGAACCAGCGCGGACGATCAGGTTTGACGCCATCAGGATCGACCGCGATGACTTCAAGATAGAAGCGCGGACCGAGCGACAGCAGGGCATTGTGCGTGCCCATCGCGATGTGCTTGCCGCCCGGCTGCGGCCTTCGCCCTAGACGCTCCTCGACCCAATCGCAACCCGCGCGCAGTTCATCGGTGACGACGACCAGATGGTCCGGTTCGATCTTGAGCGGAATCATCCGTGTGAATGCACTTCATCGGGAGAGAAGTCGAGCTCCACGCGCGCGCCATTGGGATCGAACAGGAATACCTGCCAGATGCCTGTGCCCGTCTGCCGCCGGCAGGTGTGTTCGATGTTGTACGTGATGAGGAGCGCCAGCGTGTCCGACAGGTCCTTGGCGGAGAAAGCCATGTGGTCGATGACGCCGGGCTTCAATTGCTCGCGCGCCTTGCCGCCAACGACGTGCAGAATCGCCGCGTCTCCGGCATAGAGCCAAGCGCCAGGGAAACCCAAGTCCGGCCGGGCGCCATCGGACAATCCCAGCAGGTTGCAGTAGAAGTGGACCGTGCGCGGTACGTCGTCCGTCAGCACGGTGAAATGATTCATCGCAGCAATGGCCATGATGGAGTCCTCGTCGGGAATTTCGGTCAGGATATGGCATCGGTGAAAAAGGCGCCGACAAGTGCCGTAGCATCGGGCGCTTCCGCATCGTTGTATGCCTGCGCAGGGTCGCCGCCGCTCCACGCGTGGCCGAGTCCCGTCACCTCGACCAACCGCGCGACCAGCCGGCCGTCGCTGCGCCACTCCCGAACGACTTCGGTTCGGCCGTTGGGCAAGGTGGTGCGCTTCTCGGTGTCGGCGGCGGACAGGTCGGGGTTTGGGGTCGCGCCTCCCTGCGCCGATGCGTGCCCGTTGAGATGAAGGAATTGCCGCACCAGCGCCACGGCATTCATCGGCGCGACCATCGCGTCGGCGCTGCCTTGGATCGCCAGCAATGGAATGGGCAATGCCTTCGGCGGCGCGGCGGCGCGGGCCACGTTGCCGATCGCGGCGACATCCTGCTCAGGCCCGCTCTGCATGACGACCAGCGCGCTCAGGGGCGATTTCGCGGCGCCGCAGGCCAAGCCCGAATGCACGGCCACCGCGGTGACCAACCCGGGATAGCGCAATCCCATGACTGCCGCAAAGGCGCCTCCCGCGGACATCCCGGCGACCAGCACGCGCTTGCGATCGCATCGATAGTGACGGCGCACCGAGCGTATTTGCGCAGCGACGATGGCAGCTTCACCGCCGCCACCCATCGTGCTGGTATCGAACCAGTTCCAACAGCGCCAGGGATTGGCATTGTCCTTTTGTCGTGGCAGCAGGACGACGAAGCCCTTCGCATCGGCGAGCTCCGCGATGCGCGTGCCCTTTGCAAACTCCTCCGGCGTTTGCTTGCATCCGTGGCAGAGCACGATCAGCGGCGCGCGTCGCCAGCTCGAGCGGCCCTTGGGAATGTAGACCAGGTATTCGCGACTGGGCAGGACAAACGGCGCCGAGGCGAGAAAACCGCGCACGCTGAACGAAGATCCCGACTCGAATCGCCCGGGTTCGGGTTCGCTCGGGAAGTGGTGAAGGAACCAGGCCTTGGCGCGTTCCCAGAGTCTGGCGAGCATCGAACCGGCCCTAGATCAGCACGATGTCGTACTGTTCCTGCGTATACACCGTCTCCACCTGCAGCGATATCGGCTTGGCGATGAAGTCGCCCAATTGCGCCAGGCTCTGCGACTCCTCGTCCAGGAACATGTCAATCACCGATTGTGCCGCGAGGATGCGGAATTCTCGCGCGTTGAACTGCTTGGCCTCGCGCACGATCTCGCGCAGGATTTCATAGCAGATGGTCTGCGCCGTCTTGTATTCGCCGCGGCCCTGGCACGTCGGGCAAGCCTCGCACAACACGTGGGCCAGGGATTCGCGAGTGCGCTTGCGTGTCATCTCAACCAAACCGAGTTGGGTGAAGCCGTTCACGGTGAGGCGCGTGCGGTCCCGCTCCAGTGCCTTGTTGAGCTCCGCGAGAACCGCGGCACGGTGGTCGGCATTCTCCATGTCGATGAAGTCGATGATGATGATGCCGCCCAGGTTGCGCATCCGCA
>JBDTPJ010000085.1:0-16125 GCA_039932755.1 Betaproteobacteria bacterium | reverse complement strand
GCGATGATCGGCGTCAGCAGCGGCAGCGTGACAAAGCGGAACTGCTGCCACTCGGAGGCGCCGTCGAGGCTCGCCGCTTCATAGTAGGAAGGCGAAATCGTCTGCAATCCGGCCAGCAGCGTGATCGCCACGAACGGCACGCCGCGCCAGATGTTGGCGGCAATCGTCGCGAACCGCGCGTGCCAGGGCTGACCGAGGAAATCGATGTACTGGTTGATAATCCCCATCTTCATCAACGTCCAGCTGATGATCGAGAACTGCGAATCGTAGATCCACCAGAAGGCGATCGCCGAAAGCGCAGTCGGCACGATGAATGGGAGCAGCACGATGGCGCGCAGAAAGGCTTTAAACGGGAGGTGTTTGTTGAGCAGGAGCGCCAACCACAGGCCCAGCCCGAACTTGATGACGCTGGCTACGACAGTGTAGAAAATCGTGTTGAAGACGGCGAGACGCATGACCGCGTCTCCCCACAGGTACACGAAATTCTCGATGCCGATCCACTGCCCCGGGCGGCCAATCTTGGCGTCGGTAAAGCCCAGGTAGGTTCCGAGGACGAGCGGATACGTGAGAAACAGCAGCAGCAATCCCGCCGCGGGCAGCATGAAGATGAGCCCGAGCGTCGTGCGATTGTCGAGCGCTCGCGAGAGCGCGGATTGCCGGGTGCCCAAGTGAATTAGCGATTCAGTGGTCGTTCACGTAAAAGTTGTGAATGCGCATTCAACACGTCGTGCCATGCCGCCAAGTTCGCGCGGAATGAACGTCGTGGCAACGACGGTCCATTCCGCGCAGGCATTGCGTCGCGCGAACCGCCTCATTGAGGCGGTCCGAGCGACCGCGACGTCATACCTTGTAGTAGCGCTCCGCGCGTTTCTGCGCCCGCTCCGCCGCTTCCTTCGGCGTCTTCGATCCCGATGCCGCCTCCGCGACCATGTTCGGAATGATGAAGTCCGCGACCGCCGCCGCCGACGCATAACCCATCACGCCCGCATAGCCACCAGGCGTTCCGTTCTTGAAGCAGTCGCGGTACGGCGTCTTCTTCGGGTCGGCCGTCCAGAACGCACTCGATTCGTAGGCTGCGAGCGGATGGCAGACGTAGCCGATCGAGGCTTCCTGCCACGGCACGTACTGCTCCTTCTCCATCATGAAGCGCAGGTATTCCTTCGCCGCATTGGGGTACTTGGTGTACTTGAAGATCATCATCGGGAACACAAGGTTCAGCTCCCGCGCCTTGCCGTCAACGCCGACGGGGAAGTACGCGTGCTGGATGTCGTTCGCCAGTTCCTGCAGCTTCGGGTCCTGCGAGGTCTTTGCAGCGTAGTAGATCGAGATGCCATTGGCCGTCAATGAAAGCTGGCCGTCGAGGAACGCCTTGTTGTTGTTCGGATCAAGCCACGACAGCGTGCCCGGAATGAACGTCTCGTACAGCAGCTTCGAATACTCCAGCGCCGCGATCGTTTCCGGACTGTTGATCACCACATTGTTCTTGGCATCGACCAGCTTGCCACCGTGCGCCCAGACCAGCCAATGACACCAGCTCGAATCGCCCGTGGCATTGCCGAGCGCGAAGCCGGCCGGCGTGCCCTTGGCCTTCAGCGCCTGGCACAGCTTCAGGAATCCCCCAAGGTCGCGCGGCACCGTATCGAACCCGGCCGCCTTGACGTGGCTTTCGCGGTACACGATCGCGTTGCCGGCGGCGCCCATCATGATCGCCACCCACTTCTTGTCGTGCATCGCGTAATCCCTGGCCAGGGGGTACCAGCCGCCGTACTTGTTGCCCAGGTAATTGGCGAGATCGGTGACGTCAACCAATTTTTCCGGATACTGGTGCGCGTCCTCCATCGTGCTGATGATGATGTCCGGACCGCTGCCGACATTGGCCGCGACCGCTGCCTTGGGGCGCACATCTTCCCAGCCTTCCGCATCGACACGCACTTCGATGCCGGTCAGCGCGGTGAATTTCTTGGTGTTCTCGGCCCACTTGTCCTCGTCACCCTGCACGAACCGCTTCCAGCGCAGCACGCGCAACTTGGCGCCCTTCTCCGGCACGACCTTGTATTGCTGCGCCATCGCTTCCGGCGCAAACAAGCCGGCTCCTGCGCCCAACGCGCTGCCTGCCGCGACGCCGGCAGTGGCTTTCAGGAAATCACGACGTTTGTCATTGCTCATCATTGCCTCCTTGGGATTGTGGGCTTGAAAATTTTTGTAGCGCCCGGTTTGAAAGATTCATGCCACGAGCCGTGCGCCGCTCGCTGTGTCGAAAAGATGCGCGCGGCCCAGGTCCGGGGTCAATGCGATGCGATCGCCGGGGCGACAGTCGACGCGGTCGCGCACCATGGCGTTGACTTCCTGGCCATTGAAGCGGCAATACAACTGCGTATCGGCGCCGGTCGGCTCGACCACGACAACGTCGGCAGGCAATCCGCCGATGCCCACCAGCGCGCAATGTTCGGGCCGGATGCCATACATCACCTGCTGGCCGTCGATGGCGCGCGAGCCCGCGGGCATGGGCAGCGTCGCGCCATCTGCGAACACGACGTGCGGCACCGTGGCGCCGGGTCGTGCCGTGCCGGGAATGATGTTCATGGCCGGCGAGCCGATGAATCCCGCAACGAACAGGTTGGTCGGCCGGTCATAGAGCTCTAGTGGGCCGCCCGTCTGCTCGACCAGGCCGTCCTTCATCACGACGATCTTGTCCGCCATCGTCATGGCCTCGATCTGGTCGTGCGTGACGTAGATCGATGTGGTCTTGAGACGCTGGTGCAATTCCTTGATCTCAGTGCGCATCTGCACGCGCAGCTTGGCGTCGAGATTGGAAAGCGGCTCGTCGAACAGGAAGACCTGCGGGTCGCGGACGATCGCGCGCCCCATGGCCACCCGTTGCCGCTGCCCGCCGGACAACTGCCGTGGATAACGGTCGAGATAGGGCACAAGTCCCAGGATGTCGGCCGCGCGCGTCACCTGTGCGTCGATCTCCGACTTGGGATGCTTGGCCAGCGTCAACGCAAAGGACATGTTCGCGCGCACCGTCATGTGCGGATACAGCGCGTAATTCTGGAACACCATCGCGATATCGCGTTCCTTCGGCGCCATGCGGTTCACGACATTGCCGCCGATCGCGACCTCTCCGTGCGTGATCTCTTCCAGCCCCGCAATCATCCGCAGCAAGGTGGACTTGCCGCAGCCGGAAGGGCCGACCAGCACGCAGAACTCTCCATCGGCAATCGCGACATCGACGCCACGAATCACGTGGGTCGAGCCGAACCACTTCTGGACGCCGGCGATCTTCACCGCGGCCATGGCACTCCTCCTAGGCCCATTTTTTAATTGCCGCGCGATCGGGCGTCGGGCGCGACTGAATCTTCAATTCAATGGTGGATCAGGGCTTGCGCGTTCCACGAGTCACAACGTATTCGGGTTTGCCTGTGGCAAGCCACGTGATGATGTTCTGCGCGGCCTTTCGCCGCAACTCTTTTTCCGCTTCCAGCGAGTAGAACGCCGCGTGCGGCGTGAGGATGGCGCGCGGATGGTGCAGGAGCGGCGAATCCCGCGGCACCGGCTCCTCCGGCAGCACATCCAGTCCTGCACCGGCCAAGGTTCCGGCCTCGAGCGCGGCAGTGAGATCCTCGACGTTCACCACTGCGCCGCGCGACGTGTTGACGAAGTACGCGCCGCGTTTGATCGCGCCGAAAAACGCTGCATTGATCATGCCGCGCGTCTCGGCATTGAGCGGTGTGTGCAGCGAGATCACGTCGGCCTGGCGGGCCAGGTCCGCGAGCGTGGCTGCGCGCTCGACATAGGCCGGAAAATCGCCGTCGATGATGTGCGGATCGTAGGCCACGACGCGCTTGAACACGTTGCGCGAAATGTGCGCCATGCGTTTGCCGATGCGCCCAAGGCCCACGATGCCCAGCGTCAGTTCGGACGGGCGCCGCATGGTTCCGGGGGACGTGAAGTGCCATTGCCCGGCATGGATGTCGCGATCGTAAGCGACGATATTGCGGATGGCCGCCAGGGCCAGAGCCAATGCATGGGTGGCGACTTCCCCGACGCCATAATCTGGCGAATTGGCAACCCACACGCCCGCCCTTTCGCAGGCATCGGTATCCACGGTATCGAATCCCGCGCCAATCCTGCTGACGATCCCGAGATCGGGCAGCGCAGCCACCACCTTGGCGCCAATGGGCGCGTACTGGAGAAGAATGCCGCGGCAACCTGCGCCGGCCGCGATCACCTGCTCTTCCGTCCTGCATTGTGCGGTGACGATTTCGATACCCACCGGATCGAACAGCGTGCGCTCGAGGCTTACATCCGGGTAGTCGTTGTCGGCGTAAAGGATTTTCGGCATCGGGTGGGCAATGACAGGCGCGCGAATTGAAAGGCGCCCGCAAGGGTAAGGGTGCCGTCCCGGCTGGTCAAGTGGCTGTATCGGGCCAGTACAGCTTGGCCCGCCACAAATACAGGGTGCGCCGGCTCAACTTCAATGCTTCGGAGCATCTTCGGGAACCGACGCAGCGTATTTGCATCGCGCTCCTCATCTCGCAAGGAGTGCGTATCTGGCAGTAGGCAACCGATGTCCGTGTCGGAAGCCGCAACAAAAAGCCCGCCTGGAGGCGGGCTCGTTGCAAATGGAGCCGAGGTCGTTAGCGGTTTCTACGGCGCACGAACAACCACAATGCGCTGACCGCCATCAGCAGGATCATGCCAACGATCCCCCACTCGGACAAGGTCGGCACCGTTACGGGCGCAGCGGGAGGGCCACCGATCGATGAAGGCGAACCCACTGCGACCAGACCGAAACCTCCGCCGCTGCCCACAATGGCCAGCTTCAGGACCGTGTACGGGCTGCTGTTAGCGCCTCGGACACCAACTTGCCCGAAGAAACCACCGCCGGTCCCTTGCACCAAATTACCAGCAACTATGGGCGGACTGCCCGCGCCTTGTCCCAGACACGGGTCGGTGAATTCCAGGTTCAAATTCGTCGGTGGGCCTTGGGTCACCGTGTCGCCTACGGTTACCGCCGCAGAGTCTTGGCCGTCGAGCCCCCACATGATGAAACCGACATTATTGACCACTGAAGAGAATGTCACGGTCATCGTGCCGCCATCCATCCAGTAGGTGGGGTCGTAGGAACTGCAGCCAAACGACGTGAGCCCCCGATTGGCACCCACGTGGTTCCAGCTCATGGTGACGCCTGACGGCAACACACATGATCCGACCGCACTATTGGTCCGAAAGGCTTGGTAAGTGGGATGGTTGAGCACTGCAACCTGGGTGCAGGCCTGCGCCTGTGCCGCAGTTCCCTGGAACGCAAACCAGAGCGGGAGCAGCCAAGCCACCTTGGCCAGCGCCCGGAGAATTTTCTGCGGCCAAACCGGCCGACCCATTGGTAGACCTGAGCCAAAATCCATGTCGCCCCCCCCGTCCTGACGCCTTGATTACCGGCCGCGCAACGCGAGGCCGAGCCATTTGTTAGCAGAATCTTGCGAGCGCCATACTAGGGGCAATTGGGGTCGTTGTCAAAGTTATGTATCTGGCCTTAGACATTGGACTGACTTGTTGTTGCTCTGCACTATTTTTCATTCGCCCGCTAACTCGGCAAACCCCTCGCTACGCCGCCTATAATTGTGAAGCGGCGTGTCATTTTCCTGGCCACCCTCCTGTCCCGATGCCTCGACTACTTCCGACCACGATTGCCGGCAGCCTGCCCAAACCGACCTGGCTGGCGGAACCCGTCGCCCTGTGGGCGCCGTGGAAGCTCGAAGGCGATGACCTCGCCCTGGCCAAGCGCGACGCCGTGCGCCTCGCCCTGTTCGACCAGGAGCACGCCGGCATCGATATCGTGACCGACGGCGAGCAGACGCGGCGGCACTTCGTCACCACCTTCATCGAGGGCCTTGATGGCGTGGACTTCGCCAATAAGAAGACGGTGCGCATCCGCAATCGCTATGACGCCGACGTGCCGATGGTGGTTGGACCCGTTTCGCGACGCCATCCGATCTACGTTGACGACGCCCGCTTCCTGCGCGGGGAAACCACGCACAAGGTGAAGTACACGCTTCCCGGACCTATGACCATGGTCGATACGCTCTTCGATGGCCATTACCGGAGCCGCGAGAAGCTCGCGTGGGCCTTTGCCGAGATCCTGAATGAAGAGGCGCGGGCCATCGAGGCGACCGGCGTCGACGTCATACAGTTCGACGAGCCGGCGTTCAATGTCTATTTCGACGAGGTTCGTGATTGGGGAGTGGCCGCACTGGAGCGTGCCGCCCAAGGGCTCGCCTGCACCACCGCTGTGCACATCTGCTACGGCTATGGCATCAAGGCCAACAACGACTGGAAGAAGACGCTGGGCTCGGAGTGGAGGCAATACGAGCAGACCTTTCCGCTGCTTGCCGCGTCGCGCATCAAGCAGGTTTCCCTCGAATGCGCGAACTCGCATGTGCCCATCGACCTGATTGGGCTGCTTTCGGGCAAGGATGTGCTGGTGGGCGCCATTGATGTCGCAAGCGACGAGGTCGAGACGCCGGCGACGGTCGCCGCAACCCTGCGTGCCGCGTTAAAGCACGTGCCGGCGGAGCGGCTCTATCCCTGCACCAACTGCGGAATGGTGCCGTTGTCCCGGGAGGTTGCCCGCGCCAAGCTCAAGTCGCTTGCGGCGGGTGCGGCCCTGGTCCGGCAGGAGCTTGGCGGCTGACGCCGCGCGGGTGGCAGGCAAATTCCCACCCTGGCACCAGGGTATTCCCAAACGGGGAGTTCTGGCGTATCATCCCAAAGGTGTTTTGTTTCAAGTACTAAAGCACGTCTTTACGCGGTCCAGCGGGCACAACCCGGCCGGTCGCGGTACTCGTACTTTTCTGTCCTTGAGAATGAAACATGGGGCGGGCATCCGCCCGCCGATTATTTATCTTAAGGAATTACAGAAATGGCAACAGGTACCGTGAAGTGGTTCAATGACGCGAAGGGTTTCGGCTTTATTACTCCTGATGGCGGTGGCGAAGATCTCTTCGCGCATTTCTCCGCGATCAACATGCCGGGATTCAAGACGCTGAAGGAAGGCCAAAAAGTTTCCTTCGAAGTCACGCAAGGTCCGAAGGGCAAGCAAGCCAGCAACATCCAGGCCGCCTAAGTACTCTAGCGTTCGTATCAAGCAAAAAGGCCGGGTTCGCCCGGCCTTTTTCTATTCAGGTTCCGGGTGGATCTAGTTCAGCCAGTGCGTCGTGAAAACACGATTGAATCCGCCAGCGTTTCCTAACATCAACTGAATGCTGCCGTCCTTGCTGGCATGACGCGGCCACCGTCAGGCGCCTCGCCGTACAATGACCGACAATGCAACACTGGATCCGGTGAAGCCACGATGAGTGTCAAGGACCTGTTCGATTTGAGCGGCAAAGTGGCGATGGTGACCGGCGGGTCGCGCGGAATCGGGCTGCAGATGGCCGAAGCGCTGGGCGAAATGGGCGCCCGTGTCGCGATTACGGCGCGCAAGCAGGACGAACTGGACGAAGCCCGTGCGCATCTGGAAAGCATGGGTATCGAATGCCTGCGCGTGGCGGGCGACCTCGCCAACTTCGCCGCTATCCCTACGATGGTCGACGCCGTGCTCTCGCCGTGGGGGCAAATCGATATCCTGCTCAACAACGCGGGATGCAACTGGGCCGCACCCGCAGAGGACTATCCGGACGGCGGATGGCGCAAGGTGATGAACCTCAACATCGACGCCCAATTCTTCCTGTCGCGAGAAGTCGGCAAGCGCTCGATGATCCCGCGGCGCAGCGGCAAGATCGTCAACGTCGCGTCCATTGCAGGGCTTTTCGGCAATCCGCCGGCATGGGAAATGGAGACGATTGCCTACAACACCAGCAAAGGCGCGCTGGTGCAGTTGACGCGTGCGCTGGCCGCGGAATGGGGCGAGCACAACATCAACGTCAACGTAATCTGCCCGGGATTCTTTCCGTCCAAGATGACCAAGGCCGTGCTCGACCGGATCACACAAAGCGTGCTCGACCTTACACCGCTGCGTCGTCTTGGTGGCAACGAGGATCTGAAAGGCAGCGTGGTGTATCTCGCGTCCGAGGCCTCGCGCCACGTGACCGGACAGGTGATCGCGGTCGACGGCGGCTGCACAGTGATATGAATACGGTGCCATGACGTGGGCGGCGATGGGCTGTCTAAGCACGCGGGATTGCACTCCGCCTCGGGGGGCAGCGAAAGTAGTGAACGTGGGGGGGCTTCAAATCCGGGCGCCAAGCTGATTGCGCCGGCGCACCCATTCGACGAGCCCGCGCTTGCCCGATGGCTGCGCGCCAACGTGGACGACACCATCAAGGACCTCCTGGTCGAGCAGTATCAAGGTGGCCAGTCCAATCCGACTTATCGCGTGAGCGCGGGCGATCGCCGCTACGTGCTGCGACGCAAGCCTCCCGGCAAGTTGCTCCCCTCCGCGCACGCGGTCGACCGCGAGTACCGCGTGATGGCAGCACTCGCGGGCAGCGACGTGCCGGTTGCAACTGTGCATGCGCTATGCGAAGACGAAACCGTGATCGGCGCCGCGTTCTACGTGATGGAATACATCGAGGGACGCATCCTGTGGGATCCGACGCTTCCCGGCATGACGCCTGCCTCGCGCGCTGCGCATTACGATGAACTCAATCGCGTCATCGCCGCGCTTCATCAAGTCGACTACAACGCCGTCGGACTTTCCGACTACGGGCGTCCGGGCAGGTACATCGAGCGACAGGTCGCGCGCTGGTCGAGGCAGTATCAGACAGGTAGCGCCGACAGGATACCGGCGATGGACCACCTGATCGAATGGCTGCCTACACGCATTCCTCCGGGCGACGAGACGAGCGTCGTCCACGGCGACTATCGGCTGGACAACGTCATCTTCCATCCCACTGAGCCGCGGATCCTCGCCGTCCTCGACTGGGAACTGTCGACGCTCGGCCATCCGCTATCGGATTTTGCCTACCAGGTGATGGCGTGGCGCTTGGCGCCCGAGGAGTTTCGCGGCTTGAAGGGCGCGGATCTGGCCGCCCTGGGCATCCCGGGAGAACACGAGTACGTCGCCGCCTATTGTCGCCGCACGGGCCGCACCGGAATTCCCAACTGGGAGTTCTACCTCATCTTCAACATGTTTCGCATCAGCGCAATCCTGCACGGCGTGCTGTCCCGTGCGTTGCAGGGCAACGCTGCCAGCGACGATGCCATCGCCACCGGCAGCCGTGCGCGACCCGTGGCCGACGTCGCGTGGGACATGGCGCAGAAACAAGACTAGAGGAAAACATGGACTTCAAATACTCCGACAAGGTGCGCGACTTGCAAGCGCGGCTGGTGCGCTTCATGGAAGTCGACATCTATCCTGCCGAGCCGCTGTTCGCGGCAGAGGTTCTCGCCAACCGGCAAAGCGGCAACGCTTGGATTCCGACCAATACCATCGAAGCCTTGAAGGTCAGGGCACGCGCCGAGGGGCTATGGAACCTTTTCCTTTCCGAATCGGACTACGGCGCCGGACTCACCAACCTTGAATACGCGCCACTGTGCGAGATCATGGGCCGGTCGTGGATCGCGCCCGAGGTCTTCAACTGCAACGCACCGGACACCGGCAACATGGAAGTGCTGGTCCGCTACGGCACCGCCTCGCAGAAGAAGGAGTGGCTCGAGCCCTTGCTCGCCGGCGAGATTCGTTCAGCGTTCGCGATGACCGAGCCGGACGTGGCGAGCAGCGATGCGACCAACATCGAAGCGTCCATTCGACGCGACGGCGACCACTACCTGATCAACGGCCGCAAGTGGTGGACCACCGGCGGCCCCGATCCGCGTTGCAAGATCATGATCTTCATGGGCAAGACGGACGCCGCTCATCCGGATCGCCACAAGCAGCAGTCGATGATATTGATTCCCATCGACACCCCCGGTGTTTCACTCGTCCGGGTCCTGCCCGTGTTCGGCTACGACGACGCGCCGCACGGCCATGGTGAATTCGACTTCAACAACGTTCGCGTGCCCGTGACCAATATCCTGCTGGGTGAAGGTCGCGGCTTCGAAATCGCGCAGGGACGCTTGGGACCCGGCCGCATCCACCACTGCATGCGCCTCATTGGCCAGGCCGAACGCGCGCTCGACTACATGTGCCGCCGTGCGCTGGGTCGCGTCGCGTTTGGTCGCGCCATCGCCGACCAGACCGTCACCCAGGAGCGCATCGCCAATGCGCGCATCGCCATCGATCAGGCGCGCCTGCTGGTCCTGCACGCAGCATGGAAAATGGACGTCGCGGGCAACAAGGCCGCAAAAAAAGAAATCGCGATGATCAAGGTCGCGGCACCCGTCATGGCCTGCCAGGTCATCGACTGGGCGATGCAGGTGCACGGCGCCGCCGGGGTCAGCGATGACTTTCCACTGGCCTTTTTCTATGCGCAGGCGCGCACGCTGCGCTTTGCCGACGGTCCCGACGAAGTTCACCGCAACCAGGTCGCCAAGCTCGAGTTGGCGCAATACCGTTCGCCAAAGTAGCGTCGGGAACCGTAAGTTCGCAGCGTCACTTCCATTTGGCATTCCCGTGCGCGCGGGAATGGCGGAAAAATTCAGCGCCTGGGCTTGTACCAATAGCGGTCGGTGAACTCGGTGGGTTGACGGCGCATCAGATGTCGCACGCCCTCGGCCGCCATGGAAAGGTAGTGCCAGTCACCGAACTCGTCGAATTTGCGCGTTGAGACGATGACCTTGGCCCGCCCGGCGCGCCCCAGGTTCTGGCCGCGCGTCTTGCCCAGGCGTTTCAGTGCAAGCAGAAACGCGATGTCCTCGGCCACGAGGCGGCTTTCGTCATAGCCCCCGATCTCCTCGAAGTCGCATCGCCGGCAAAATACCACGCCAGTGTCCATGCCGGTGGTCCACACGACCGGCATCATCATCAGGTAGCACAGGACGATTCCCAGCGACCGGCGCTCGAGCGTCACACCCGTCGCACCGCCCACCACGCGTCCGGTGGCGAGCAGCCTGTCGATCTCGGCGAATGTCCGGGGATGCACCTGGCTGTCCGCATCGATGAATGCGAGGATTTCGCCGTGGGCAACGCGAGCGCCCGCATTGCGCACCGCGGCGATGACCCGTTTTTCCTGCGAAACGACACAGCAGCCGCGGGCGGTCGCGATCTCGACGGTGCGATCGGTCGAGATGTTGTCGGCGACGACCACCTCGACCTTCTCCACACCGCCGTACGCTGCGCGCGCGACGTCGAGCGAGTCGAGCAGCCGTCCCAGCAGTTGCTCTTCGTTATAGGCGGGGATGACGACCGAAAAGCGCGGGAGCATGGCAGGGCGGGTGAGTCGCGGCGCCGGGCATCAACTCTGCGCGGCGGCGAGTTCGGCGTCCTTGACCCTGACCCGGGCCGCCGACGGACGCGCATTCCAGCGCTCGATGTACTTCTGGATTACCGGCACCATCGGCACGAGCTTGAAGCCCGTGGTCCAGGTGAGCGCCGTCCCCCAGAGAACATCCGCCGCGGTGAAGCGCTCGCCCAGAATCCAGGGACCTTGGGAGAGCTGATCGGTCAGCGTCTTCATTGTCGTGTCGTAGTCGCCATAGGGCGCCATTCCACGCGGCGCCGGTTCGCGCTTCAGTGCGCGGTCGATCAGCGCAGGTTCGAAGCACGATCCATAGAAGGCAATCCAGCGAAGATAGGGTCCGCGCAGTGGATCGCCGATCGCCGGGGCAAGTCCAGCCTCCGGATAGAGATCTGCGAGATAGATGAACACGGCCACCTGTTCCGCGATCAGTGCGTCGCCATGTTTCAGCGCCGGCACCTTTCCCATGGGGTTGATGGCGAGATAGGCAGGACCCAACTGCTCGGACGTATTGAAATTCAACACCTGCAAGTCGAACTCGGCGCCGAGTTCGTAGAGCAACGTCAGCGCGCCGGCGGAGCGCTTGTTGGGCGAATGAAACAATGTGACTTTGCGATCGAGGCTCATGCCGGGTGCTTTCCCATGGTGGCATTCTGAATTGGATGGGTGGGATAAGGCGCCGCTAGCCGAGATTGCGCAGCTCGCGCAGCGCCACCGAAAGCATGGCCGCATCCGGCGCGGGCACTGCACGCAGTTCCGCGAGCAGCAATTCCGCGCGCTCGAGCGCGCGGCGATTGCCATCCTGCCATGCCGCCATCAGTTTGGCCGGCGCCGCGCCATCGACACTGGCCGACGACAATACCGTTCCGGTCAGCACACGCTGCAAGCCCGACAGGTCATCGAGCATGGCGCTCTTGGCGAGCATCTGCCAATGCTTGTTCCCAGGCAGCGTCGCAATTTTCTCGCGCAACCAAGGCATGCCCAGGCGATTAGCCAGATCGAAATAGACGGTAGCTACAGGATCCACCGGCCGCTTTGCGTTGGCGGCCACCTCGGCGATATCCAGCGCAGCATATAACGTGTCGAAGGTGACGACGCGTACGGCAAGCTCCTTCGGCACGCCTTGGCCGACATAGTTTGCCACCGCGGCGTCGATGCGAGCGCGTTCTCCGGCGTCGAGGAGCTTGGGCAGGCGCTCGGACAGTTCGGCCACGCCTGGCGCGAAATTGGCGATGGTCGCACCCATGTCGTCGCTCAAGCGCTTTGAGCGAAGGAACCACGTGGTGCCGCGTTCCAACTGCGCACTGGTATCGATCAGCATGGTCGACTGCACTGCGTCGTCGACCTTGTTGTCCAGCGCCTCGATGGCCATCCACAACGGCACCAACCCGAACACCTCGCGACTCAAGAGATAGGCGCGAATGATTTCGTGCGGTAGCGCGCCGGTGGTTTCCGCCAGGCGATGCACGAACGTACTGCCCACGCGGTTGATCATGCTGTTGATCACGTGCGTGGCAATGATCTCTCGCTTCAGCGGATGCCGCGCCATGCAGGAGGCGTAGGTCTTTTCCAGCGCGCCGGGGAAATATCGCACGAGTGCGGTCATGACCCACGGGTCATCGGGCAGCGACGAGGCCAGCAATTCGTCATACAGCCAGATCTTGCTGTAGGCTAGCATCACCGCGCGCTCCGGACTGGTAAGGCCGCGGCCATTGGCTCGCCGCTCCGCGATTTCCTCGTCCGAGGGCAGGAATTCGATCGCACGATTGAGCCGCCCCTCCTTCTCCAGGTATTGCATGAAGCGCGACTGGGCATCCAGCAGGCTGGGCGCAATCCGCCCCGTCACGGAGATCACCTGCGTCTGGAATATGTTGTCGCGCAGCACAAGGCCGGCGACGTCGTCGGTCATTTCGGCGAGCAGGGCATTGCGCTGCTTTTCGGTGAGTTCGCCCTCGGCGATGGAGAGTCCCAGCAGGATCTTGATATTGACTTCGTGGTCGGAAGTGTCGACACCCGCGGAGTTGTCGATGGCGTCGGTAAAGATGTGCCCTCCCGCCATTGCAAACTCGATGCGCCCCAACTGCGTGCAGCCCAGGTTGCCGCCTTCGGCGAAGACCTTGCAGCGCAGCTCCCGGCCGTTCACGCGCAGCGCATCGTTGGCGCGGTCGCCGACCTGCGCATGCGTTTCGCTGGCCGCCTTCACATAGGTGCCGATACCGCCGTTGTAGATCAAGTCAACGGGCGCCTTGAGGATGGCATTGACAAGCTCCGTCGGCGTCAACGCATCAATCGAAACTCCGAGCACCGCCTTGACTTCGGGCGTGAGCGTGATCGACTTGGCACTGCGCGTATGGATTCCGCCGCCCCTGGAAATCAGCTTCGCATCGTAGTCCGCCCAGGTCGAGCGCGGCAGCTTGAACATACGTTCCCGCTCGATGAAGCTCGCTTCTGGATCGGGACTGGGATCGAGCACGATGTGGCGGTGATCGAATGCGGCAACCAGCTTGATATGCCGCGACAGCAACATCCCGTTGCCGAACACGTCGCCGGACATGTCGCCGATGCCGGCGACGGTGAAGTTCGTGGTCTGGGTATCCACGCCCATTTCGCGGAAATGCCGCTTGACGGACTCCCACGCGCCGCGCGCCGTGATACCCATCGCCTTGTGGTCGTAGCCCACTGATCCGCCGGAGGCAAACGCGTCTCCGAGCCAGAAGCCATATTCCTGGCTGATCCCGTTGGCGAAATCGGAAAACGTTGCCGTGCCCTTGTCGGCCGCCACGACGAGATATGGATCATCGGGGTCGTGGCGCTTGACCTCAAGCGGCGGCACGATCTGGTCGCCTACGCGGTTGTCGGTCAAGTCGAGCAAGCCGCGCAAATAGTCCTTGTAGCAGGCCACGCCTTCCTTCATGAACGCTTCGCGGTCGGCGGGGTTGGCAACTGAGGCCGGCGCGCGCTTCAACACAAAGCCGCCCTTCGAGCCCACCGGTACGATGACCGTGTTCTTCACCATCTGCGCCTTGACCAGTCCCAGCACCTCGGTGCGGAAATCCTCCGGCCGGTCGGACCAGCGCAAGCCGCCGCGAGCCACCTTACCCCCGCGCAAATGAACGCCTTCAAACCGCGTTGAATAGACGAAAATTTCGAACATTGGCTTGGGCTCGGGCAAGCCCGGGACTTTGTACGGGTCGAACTTGAATGACAGGAAACTGCGCGGCACGCCGGCCGGATCGCGGCGCCAGAAATTGGTGCGGTTAGTGGCGAGAATCAGTGCCAGGTATTGCCGCAGCACGCGATCTTCGGACAGGTTCTCGACGTGCTCCAGCATCGCCTCGATGGCGCGCTGCTGTTCTGCCGCGCGCGAACCCGCTCCTGCACCCTGCGCCGGATCGAAGCGCGTCTTGAACAGCGCCACCAGCGCGCCGGCGATATCCGCATGGGCCGCCAGCGTGCCTTCAATGAAGGTCTGCGACAAGGGAAAGCCGATTTGCCGCAGATATTTCGCGTAGGCGCGCAACACGACGATCTCGTCCGCGGGCATGCGCGCCGCCACCACCAGTCGATTGAAGTCGTCGCTCTCGACTTCGCCTCGGAAAATGCGGCCGAAAGCGTCCTCGAAGACCTGGTGCAAGGCATCGACCTCAACTTCCGAGTCCGCGATGTCGGTCATCATTCCAAAATCGTGGATCCAGATCGGACTCATGTCCTGCGGCGTCACGCGATGTGGATGTTCATCCATCACCTTCAATCCCATGTGTTCGAGCATGGGCAAACTGTCCGACAGCGATACCGGCGCACCGAGGTGAAAGATCTTGAAGCGCAGCGTGCCCGGCGCTGCTTCGAGCGGCCGATAGAGGCTCATCCCCAGTGGCTGCTCGTCGCTCAACTTGGCCATCATTTCGATATCCGGAACCGCCGACCGCGCCGCAACCTCTTCGCGATAGCCCGCGGGGAAGGCGTCGCCAAACTGGCGCTGCAGCTGGTTGCCGCGCGCCTCGCCGGAAGCCTCGATCAGCGCGCCCTTCAAGTCGTCGCCCCAGCGCCGCGCCGAGGCAATCAGTCGCACTTCCAGGTCGCGCACATCGAACTCGGGAATCTTCCCCGGTGTGGTGCGCACCGTGATATGTATGCGCGCAAGCGCGGATTCGGACAGGTGGACGTTGAATTCCGAGCTGCTCCCGTTGAACGCCTGCGTCAGTATCGCCTGCCACTTCTGGCGCAACTCCGTCGTGTAGTTTTCCCGCGGTGCGTAGATCAGGCACGACAGGAATCGCTCGAATCGATCGCGCCGGACGAACAGGCGAAAACGCTGGCGCTCACCGAGATGGAGAATCGCGATTGACGTGTGCAGCAGTTCGTCTTCACCGGTCTGGAACAACTCGTCGCGCGGATAGTTGGCCAGGATGTTGATCAGTGCCTTGCCGGCGTGGCTGCCCGGCGCCAGGCCTGCGCGCGCCACCACGTCCGCCGTCTTGCGCCGCAGCACTGGAATGTCAGCGGGATTGGCGCTGTAGGCCGTCGACGTGAACAGTCCCAGGAAGCGGTCTTCGCCCGTGACCTGGCCCTTGGCATCGAAACGCTTGACCGCGATGTAGTCGAGATAACCCGGGCGATGCACCGTCGAACGTGCCGTGGACTTGGTAATGATCAGCAACTCTGGCAGCCGTGCATAGGCCCGCACTTCGGGCGGCAACGCGGCAAAACTGGAAGAGACGTCCTTCTTGGCCGCTTCGCGCAGGATGCCCAGGCTCGAGTCAGGCACGATCTTCAGCGCGTCCTGGCC
>JBDTPJ010000084.1:0-16182 GCA_039932755.1 Betaproteobacteria bacterium | reverse complement strand
TCATCTATCCGGACGGCAGGTTGCAGGAGGCGGGCGGCATCGTCTGGCGCGACGGGTCGGCCTGGAACTGGGGCCGCGACGACGACCCGAACAAGCCCGAGTACAACTACTTGCGCGAAGCCGACTACTGCTCCGGCGCCTGCCTTGCGATTCCGCGTGCGCTGTTCCACGAGCTCGGCGGCTTCGACACAGGCTATGCGCCGGCGTATTACGAAGACGTGGACCTGGCTTTTGCCGTGCGCGCCGCCGGCCGCAAGGTGTTCTACCAGCCATTCGCGACCATCGTCCATTTCGAAGGGCAGACCTCCGGCACCGACGAGACCGTTGGCGTCAAGCGCCACCAGGTCGTGAACCAGGCGACCTTCGCCGCCAAGTGGGGCAATGCGCTGGCGCTGCACCGCCCGAACGGCATCAGTCCGGAATTGGAGCACGACCGTGGCGCGCAGATGCGGGTGCTTGTCATCGATGCGTGCATGCTGACCCCCGACCACGATGCGGGCTCGCTGCGCATGCAGGCGATCCTCGAAATCCTGACCTCGCTGCGATGCAAGGTCACGTTCATTGCGGACAATCTCGAGTATCGGCAACCGTACGTCTCGCACTTGCAGCAGCGCGGCATCGAAGTCCTGTTCCACCCGTTCGCCAATTCGATCGCGGAGCTCCTGGCGCAACGCGGCGTCGAGTTCGACATCGTGGTGATGTCGCGCCACTATGTTGCCGTTAAGCACTTCGATGCGGTGCGCACCTTCGCGCCCAAGGCGCTGGTCGTGTTCGACACCGTCGACCTGCATTTTCTGCGCACCGAGCGGCAGGCGGAACTCGAGGGCAGTGCGCTCGCGCGAGCCGCGGCGCGCGCAAAGCGCGACGAGGAGCTGGCGCTGATTCGCAAGGCCGACGTGACGCTCGTGGTTTCGCCCTTCGAGCAGGCGCTGCTGGACGAGCTCGTTCCTGATGCGCGTGTCATGGTGTTGTCGACGATTCACGAATTGCTGCCTGCGGGCAAGCCTTTCGCCGAACGCGAGGGCCTGGTTTTCATCGGGGGCTTCCAGCATCCGCCCAACACCGATGCGGTGCTATGGTATGCGCGGGAAATATTGCCGCGGGTGCGTGAGGCATTGCCCGGCACCAAGACGTACATCGTCGGCAGCAAGGTGCCGGCCAATGTGCGCGCGCTGGCGGCCGAGGACTTCATCGTCACCGGCTATGTTCCCGACGTCACGTCGTATTTCACCGGCTGCCGCGCGTCGATCGCGCCGCTGCGCTATGGCGCCGGGGTCAAGGGCAAGATCAACCTCGCGATGAGCTACGGGTTGCCAGTCATAGCGACCACGCCATCGATTGAAGGCATGCATCTGGATCCGGGCGAGGACGTACTGGTAGGAGACGACGCGGCGACCTTTGCCGCCGAGATCGTGCGCATCTACCAGGACGAGGCGCTGTGGCAGAAGCTCGCTGCAGGCGGGCGCGACAACATCCGCAAGCATTTCTCGCGCGATGTGGCGCGCAGCACGATCACGCGCCTCATTGCGCTCGCGCGCGGCAGCGGCATCACCCGGTCCGACTAAGCGATCGACATGCGGCGTCGAAATACGATGTCGCGCACACCATGTCCCAGCTTCAAGCCGCGGGTTTCGAACTTGGTGTGCGGACGCCACGCGGGACGCGCGGCGTAACCTGACCCCATGTTCTCGAGCAGGGGCACCCCTGCAAACGTCGCCAGAATCTCTTCCGCGTACTCCTCCCAGTCCGTCGCGGCATGCAGGTAACCGCCCGGGACGAGTCGCTGGGCCAGGGCATGTACGAACCCGGGCTGGAGGAGGCGCCGCTTGTGATGGCGCTTCTTGGGCCAGGGGTCGGGAAAGTAGACGTGGATGCCGGTGAGTGCTGCGACCGGAATCATCCGCGTGACGACCTCTACGGCATCATGTTGAATTATCCGCAAATTGGTGAGGCCTAACGCTTCGATGCGATTCAGCAACGCGCCCACGCCGGGGCCATGGACTTCGAGTCCAAGAAAATCGTTCTGCGGATTCGCCGCGGCGATGGTCGCGGTCGTTTCTCCCATGCCGAAGCCGATTTCGAGAATGACCGGCGCCATGCGCCCGAAGACCAACGTGAAGACTAGCGGCACCGGCGAATAGTCGATGCCGTATTTCGGCAGCAGGATATCGAGCGCGCGTTGCTGCGCCGGCGACATCCGGCCCTGGCGCAACACGAAACTGCGCACCGGGCGGTGCAACGGAGCGGCGTGAGCGGACTTATCGGAGGTCACGGGGCTTTCGTTCCGACGTGTCGCCAGTTGGCATCGCTCAAAGCGCGCGTCGCGGTTCGCGCCTTGTCCTCGCCCTTCGGCGTGAACTCGATGGCCAGCGTTTCCGCATCCCGCCACTGCAGGGTGACATCGGACCATTCCACGGCGGGCTTCCAGGCGAGTTCACTGCGAATGCCGTCACGCGTGATGCGCCAAACGGAGATTTCGTTGTCGCATGTGGCGCTACAAAAATCCGCGATAGCCAGTCGCTGCCGGTCCGGAGACAGTGTCGGCTCGCCAGGAAGTTGGGTGACCTTGCCGTTGGACCGTTGCAGCGTCGCATAACCCAGGCGGTCGTTATGGTTCGTGAACAGGACGACCACGTTCACGGGGCTCCAGAAATCCCACAGCGACCACGTGGTGCCTCCCTGCAGCGTGTCGATATCGACGAAGTCACGACTGCCCGAGGGAAACAGCAGGACCTTGAGCGTGTCGCCGTCCCGCACAGCGAGGTTGGGCAGCCCCTTCAGCTGGTCCGCCTCGATTAGCCGCCCGCAATGCGCGGGGCTCTCGGCCTGCGTACACAGTTCAGCGATGCGCGCAGGCGTGACCGGCGCGGCGTTGACGCCACTGCAGGTGCCGAGCGCCATCGCACAGCCCACCGCGAGCGGTGCGCATCGTCGCATCATGGCACTCAGGCAATGAGTCCGGACGTCGGGGAGCTGGGGCTGCCCGCGTAGAACTTGCGCGGCATGCGCCCGGCCCGATGGGCTTCGCGACCAGCTTCGACCGCGAGCCGCATGGCGCGCGCCATACGCACAGGATCGCGCGCCTGGGCGATAGCAGTGTTCATCAGCACACCCGCACATCCCAACTCCATCGCGATGGCGGCGTCGGAGGCCGTGCCGACGCCGGCATCGACCAGCACCGGCACCTTCGCCTGCTCGATGATGAGTTGCAGGTTCCAGGGATTGAGGATGCCCATGCCCGAACCGATGAGCGAGGCCAGCGGCATGATCGCGACGCACCCGATCTGTTCCAGTTCGCGCGCGATGATGGGGTCGTCCGATGTGTACACCATCACCTGGAAGCCGTCGGCGACCAGCGTCTCTGCGGCCTTCAATGTCTCCCTTACATTCGGATACAACGTGTTTTTGTCGCCCAGCACCTCGAGCTTGGTCAGTGCATGGCCGTCGAGCAGTTCGCGCGCGAGTTTCAACGTGCGCACCGCGTCGCCGGCCGTATAGCAGCCGGCGCTGTTCGGAAGATAAGTGAATTCAGAAGGCGGAAGCGCGTCGATCAGCGAAGGCGCGTTGGCCTCCTGGCCGATGTTGGTGCGGCGTACGGCAACTGTAACAATTTGTGCGCCGGACGCATCGATGGCTTCGCGGGTCTGCGCGAAATCGCGATACTTGCCCGTCCCCACCAGCAGGCGCGAACGATAGGCGCTGCCCGCGATGACCAGGGGATCGTCAGTGACATCGTGCGCGACGGGTGCATTCATGCCGCTATTTTACGCCTGGCCACCCGTCGCGCGAAAACAAGAATGGCTCGCGCTAGCCGCCGCCCACTGCGGCCACGATCTCGATCAGGTCTCCTTCGGCAACCGGTGTTTGTGCATGGCGGCTCTTGGGGACGATTTCACCGTTCATTTCCACGGCGATGCGCTTGCCCTCGAGATTGAGCGCGCGCACGAGCTCGGCGACCGTCGCAGGCGGCGGGTCGAAACGGTACGCAGTTCCATTGAGCGTGACCTGCATGATGCGACAGATGATAGCGCCTGGCGCCTGTCTGGGGTCAGGTCAACGTGCCGGGCGGATGGCGCGTTATTGGGCATAATGGCAACGCAAGGGCCGTGCAAGACGGCCGCCTGATCACAGGCCACGACGAGTCTTTCCCCTGGAGCGCACATGATTTTGTCCCGTTGCATGGCGGCATTTGTCGCGTCCGCCCTGCTGTTCGTTTCGGCGACGGCGCCGGCCCAGAATGCGCCGCCCCCGGGTACGCCACCCCCGGCGGCACCGATGTCGCAGGACTTCCTCGACGGCCTGCTCGCCCCGATTGCGCTCTTCCCAGACGAGTTGCTGACGCAGGTACTGATGGCGTCGACCTACCCGCTGGAAGTCGTCCAGGCGGCGCGTTTCGTGAAGGCGAATCCCGGTCTGAAGGGCGACGCGCTCGACGCTGCGCTCAAGAACATGACCTGGGACGTGAGCGTACTTTCGCTCGCCTCGTTTCCGCAGGTCCTGGACATGATGAACGACAAGCTTGACTGGACGCAGCGGCTGGGCGACGCATTCCTGGACGACGAGGCGGCGGTGATGGGGACGGTGCAGGGTCTGCGCATGCGCGCGCAGCAGGCCGGCAACCTGCAGAGCACCGAGCAGCAAAAGGTGATCGTGCAGCAGCAGACCATCATCATCCAGCCGGCGCAACCGCAGTACCTTTTTGTGCCGGTCTACAACCCACAGGTGATCTTCGGCCCGTGGTGGGGACCGCCCATCTACCGGCCCTGGTACTGGTATCCGCCGCCGATCTGGGGCTTCGCGCCGCGACCGCCCAATTGGGGCTTTTACTCGGGATTCTTCTGGGGCACCGCGTGGGGCATCAGCCGTAACAACTGGGGCTGGTCGCAGCCGAACTGGCGCACCAACAACATCAACATCAATATCAACAACAACAATATCTGGGTCAATCGCCCCGGCTATCGGGACCAGTTCCGCAACGGGAACAACAACTGGAACCACAACGTCGATCACCGTCGAGGTGTTGCGTATCGCGACAGCAATACCAGCAACCGATATCGGCCGACCAGCGGCAACGGTCCGCAGTCGCGCGAGAATTATCGCGGGCGAGACAACGTGAGTCGTCCGGGAACGGGTAGTGGCAACGTCACGCGTCCCGGCGGCTCACCTGGCAACACCGATCGTCCGGGTTCGGGTGGTGGCAACGTCACGCGTCCCGGCGGCTCACCTGGCAACGCCGATCGTCCGGGTTCGGGTGCAGGAAACGTCACGCGCCCAGGAACACCGCCGGGAACCGTGGATCGTCCCGGCACAGGTTCCGGCAACAAACCGACACGACCCGCGCCTGGGACAGGCAACAACATGACGCGACCGGCCACGCCCAATGTACCGGCGTCGCGACCGGCATCATCAGGGTCCAGGCCTCAGTCGGGATTCCAGCCGGAAACGCGACCACAGGTTCAACGTGACGCCAATCGCGGCGCGCAGAGCCGCGCAACGATGCAGCAGCAACGCCCCGCGCAAAGCCAGCAGCGGTCGGCACCAAGCGCCAATCGCGGTGGCGGTGGTGGACAGGGACGGGGTCGCTAATGGAACAAGGACATGACTTCATGAAAATTATGCGCGCCAACGCGCGCCCCATCGTCGTGTCGGCGATGCTCGTGGTCTTCGTGTTTGCTGCGCCCTTTGCGCATGCAGCCGATCCGGTACCTGCGGGCATTCCAAAGCCTGCATTTGTCCAGAGCACGTACGCATCCCCGGAGGAAGCCGCGAAGGCGCTTGCCGATGCGGTGCGCACGGATGAGCGCAAGGCGATTTGGCGCGTTCTAGGGCCGGGCGCCAGCAAGTTCGTGCGGTCCGGGGACCCCGTGCAGGATGAACAGGCGCGCGAGGCATTCATTGCCGGCTACGATAAGTCGTTCAAGCTCGAGCGCGACGGCAATGCCAAGGCGATACTTCTCATCGGCCCTGACGACTTCCCGTTCCCCTATCCGCTAGTGACGAAGAGCGGCCGCTGGCAGTTCGATGCCAAGCAGGGCAATGAGCAAGTGCTGGACCGTCGCATCGGCCGCAACGAACTGTCGGCAATCAAGGTTTGCCTGGCCTATGTGGACGCCCAGCGCGAATATGTTGCGCGCGACCGCGATGGCAATGGCACGCTCGAATATGCCCAGCGACTCCTGAGCACGCCAGGCAAGCACGACGGACTTTACTGGGACGCGAAGGAGGGCGAACCGCAGAGTCCGCTGGGTCCGGCGGTGGCCGACGCGAGCAGCCAAGGCTATCGCAACAGCGTCAAGGGCGATCCCTATCACGGCTACTTCTACAAGATCCTTACCGGCCAGGGCAAGGACGCGCACGGCGGAGCGTACGACTATCTCGTCAACGGCAAGATGATCGGTGGCTTTGCGCTTGTGGCCTATCCGGCAAGGTGGGGCAACTCCGGCGTGATGTCGTTCATCTGCAATCACGACGGCGTGGTATTCGAGAAGAACCTCGGCAAGGACACGCAATCGGCCGTTGCGATGTTGACGTTGTTCAATCCGGATTCGACCTGGCACAAGTCGCAGGATCAATAGCCCAGGCTTTAAATCCCGTCAGGACATGTGCACGCGGGCATGGCCGCGCTGGCTGAACTCGAGTCGTTGCTGGCCGAATTGCGCGCCGTTCCCGGCCGGGTCGAGCGGGCGTCCGGAACGTTCTACCTGAATTCCAGGGCATACCTGTACTTCCATGAGGATCCCGCGGGCCCGTTTTCGGATGTCCGGTTCGACCGCTTGAACTTTGAACGGATTTCCGTTTCGTCACCGGCGCAACGGCGCAGCCTCCTTTGCGCGTGTATCGCCCGCCCGCGACTGCACCGGCCATCGTCGGCAAGGAAGCCTTCGCCCAGTTCTATGCGACGCAGCAGTTCAACCATGTCGGCCTGCATGCTCAACTGGTCGATCGCCTGGTCCTGGGCAGCACGGTCATCGACCACGAGCGCATTTCCGGCATCGGCGCGCAGCCGTTCGAGGTGGCGGTGGTCTACGAGGTCAGTGCCGGCCTCATTCGCCGCACCTGGGCCTTAGCCGAAAACTAGTCGGCCTTCGGACGGTCGAGGTGCGCGAGCGCTTCCTGGGCCGACTCGTAGATGTGTGGCGCGACGCCGCGGCCCTCCAGCGCGTCGCCGAGCTTCATGCGCAGGAAATTCGATGTCGTGTAGCGCGTGACGCGGTTGTAGTACCGCGCCATCAGGTACTGGACCATTGCTGACCACGCGTCGACTAGCTCCGGCACGATGGTGAAGCCGTCGTAGTTGACGATCGCATAGACCTTGCGGCCGATCGGGTTCAGGTTCCTTTCCACTTCCGCGCGAACGTCGGCAATGTCCTGCGGATGCCGGATCGCAAGCCGCTCGAAATTGATGAAGAAGATGTCCTGGTCCGCGGCGAACGCGAAGCGCCGCGGCAGCGGTATGCTGAGCATGCGCTCGCGCAGTCCCATCTTGCCGTCGCGGAAGATGGCAGCGTCCATGACCTTGGGTGGCTTGGTCATCACCGGCCGGAATTCCATCTGCGCCAGCACATCGCGCTCGAGGTCCACTCCGGGGGCGATCTCGGTCAGCTCGATGCCTTCCGCGCACAACTTGAACACGGCGCGTTCGGTGATGTACAGCACCGGCTGTTCGCGCTTCCACGCGTAGCGGCCCGAGAACGTCCGGTGCTCGACGTCGCGGACGAATTTCATCGCGCGTCCCTCGCTCAGGATGACGAGCTTGCCGTCCTTCACCTCCAGTGCCAGCTTGCCGCAGGTGAAGGTGCCGACATACACGACGGCCTTCGCATTTTGCGAGATGTTGATGAAGCCGCCGGCGCCCGCCAGTTTCGGTCCGAATTTTGAAACGTTGAGGTTTCCCTCGTGGTCGGTCTGCGCGAGGCCCAGGAATGCGACGTCGAGACCGCCGCCGTCATAGAAGTCGAACTGGTACGGCTGGTCGATGACGGCCTGCGTGTTCACGGCCGCGCCGAAGTTCATGCCGCCTGCCGGAATGCCACCGATTACGCCAGGTTCGGCGGTCAGCGTCAGCAGGTCGATGATCCCCTCTTCCGCGGCGACGGCGGACACGCCCTCCGGCATGCCTATGCCCAGGTTCACCACGCTGTTGGTCTTCAATTCCAGCGCCGCGCGCCGCGCGATGATCTTGCGCTCGGACATCGGCATTGCGGCGACGTGCGACGCGGGCACGCGAATTTCACCGGAGAACGCGGCGCTGTAGGGTTCCGCAAACGTCTGCTGGTGGTACTCGGGCTTTTCCGCGACCACGACGCAATCGACCAGGATGCCCGGCACCTTCACCTGCCGTGGATTGAGGCTGCCGCGCTCCGCGATGCGTTCCACCTGCGCGATGACGATGCCGCCCGAATTGTGGGCCGCCATGGCGATGGCCAGGGCCTCGAGCGTGAGTGCCTCGCGTTCCATCGTGATATTGCCATCGGGGTCCGCGGTGGTGCCGCGGAAGATGCCGACGTTGATCGGGAACGTGCAATAGAAAAGATATTCCTCGTCGCCAATCTGCATCAGCGACACGATGTCCTCGGTGGTGCAGTCGTTGACCTTGCCGCCGCCGAAGCGCGGATCGACAAATGTGCCGATGCCGACACGCGATAGCAGTCCGGGCTTGCCTGCGGCGATGTCACGGAAGAGATGCGTGATGATGCCCTGCGGCAGGTTGTAGGCCTCGATCTGGTTGGTGACTGCGAGCTCCTGCAACTTGGGCACGAGTCCCCAGTGGCCCCCGATCACGCGCTTGACCAGGCCCTTGTGGCCGAGGTGATTGAGGCCGCGGTCCTTTCCGTCGCCCTGCCCCGCGGCGTAGACGAGCGTCAGGTCGCGCGGGCTGCCCAGGTCGTGCGGGTCTTCCCGCGCCGCTTCCAGGTAGCGCTCTTCAAGCGCCACGGCGATGTTTTCCGCGAAGCCGATGCCGACGAAGCCACCCGTGGCCACCGTGTCGCGGTCGCGAATGAGCGCCACTGCTTCGCGCGCGCTGACGATCTTGCCGTGCTCGAACGTGCGCAGCGCGTCGAGCAACTGCCGCTGGTCGGTGGCCGCCATTTCCTCGAACTCCTAGTACGCCCAGACCGGGTCGTCCGCGGGGCGTCGCGCGTGCTGTATGGCCGGCGTTCCGGGCAGCGCAGTCATGGTGAACGTGAACGAGCCGAGGCCGATCGCCGCCGGGATCAGTCGCTTGGACACGTCCGCCTCGCGGAACGTCGAGATCGCGATCGGGTACACCGAGAACGCGACGACGAACAACGACACGCCGCCGTAGGTCAGGATCGCGCACGCCAGCACGATAGCCAGGATCGCGCGCTGCTTGCCGGTCCATTGCACGATCTGATGGGCGATGGCACGCGCGCAGCCCGAGTCATCCATCAGCTTGCCGAAGATTGCCCCGAGCAGGAACAGCGGGAAGAACTTGGCCAGGTAACCGCCCAATGCGGGCATGAACGTCTGCGTGTAGGTCGCCACGAGCGGCGCCTCGCCCCAGCTGAACAGCGGGGCGACGCCACCGCATATCGGCGCCATGAGAATCACGTTCCAGCCCCGGTATGCCAGGAAGATGAGCAGTCCGAGCGAAACGACGATGCCAAGCATTGCGGCCTCCCCCTCCTGTGACGACGCTCGTTGTTGAGTTTGCCGTTCTTGTGGGCGGAGCATACCGGTCGGCCGGGGGCGTGTCATGCCGGGCGGCATTCGTCGCAATCGCACCGGCTTCGCCCCGCGTGCGACCGGTTTCAGGACTCGAATCGCCGGCTTCATCCGCACTCGCATTGCGCGTCGCACCGCCCGGGCACAAAGTCTCGCCACGCACCTGATACCGGGAGCCACACAATGTACTCGACGCAATTGAGGGGATTCATCCACCGTGGATTGATAGGGCTGGCGGCTGCCCTTTTGGCGGGCGCGTCGCCAGCCTTCGCGGCGGAGTCCGGCAAGATAGCGGTGAACGACGGCGTCGATGATTTTCTGCTGGCTGCGATGCCGCCGCCTGGCTTCTACGGCATTGTCTACTTGAGCCGCTACACGTCGGACTATCTTGCCAATAACTCGGGTAACTCGGCGGTCGATCACTTTTCGCTTGCGGCGAACGTTGCCGTGCCACGCTTCGACTGGGTCAAGCCCGTGACGATTTTCGGTGCGGACCGCTGGGGCACGTTGGTCCTTGCGCCCTATCTCGATGTCGATGCCAAAATCTCGCCGGTCCCCGGTATTAACTTAGCCGACTCCAAGCGCGGCTTTGGCGATCTCACCGTTGGCAACGGCCTGCACTGGACGATTGGCGACTACCAGATGACCAACGCGTTGGACGTCGTCGCGCCCACGGGCGGCTTCGACGCCGCGCGGGTGGTCAACCTTGGCCTCAATCACTGGACGCTGCGCCTCAATCACCTGGCCACCTGGATGCCGCTTCCGAGCTGGGAAATCTCGTACGGCCTGCGCTGGGAATACAACTTCGAGAACCCGGACACGCACTACAAGTCGGGTCAGATCGGCTATGCCGAATTTCAATACCGACGCGGCCGAAAAAATGTTGGACGACCTTATCGTCTACCTGCGCGCTGCGCTGCCGCAGATGCGCGGCAAGAATTCTTCGCTTGGCGACGAAATCCATTTGGCGTCTTCCTATCTGAAACTTCACGATGAGGCGTTCGAAGGGCGCCTGCAGGCAGCGTTCGACGTTCCCGAGGCTGCGCGTGATCTCCCGTTTCCGCCGATGGTTCTGCTGCCATTGGTCGAGGACGCCGTCCATCGTGCGCGAGCAATGTCACACCCTGCGCTGGTTATGGCAATCGACATTGTGGTGGACGAATCGGCACTGCGGGTGGCCGTGGCCGACGACTGCCCATTGACGCGATTCGATGTCGGTAATGAACCGACTCTTATGTCGCAGGAACAATCGCTGGCGGCATTCTTTGGTGAGGCCGCGCGGCTCGTGCGCGGACCCGGAAAAAATGGTGGCACGCGAGTTATTTTCGAGATCCCCCGTGGCAACTACACGCGCAATAGTCGCTGAAGACGAGCCGGTCCTGCGCGAGGAGCTGGCCGAGATGCTGGGCTCGCTCTGGCCCGGTTTTCGGCGTGGGCAAGCATTCGCATCCCCAGCACCTGACCATGCAGCTCACCGATGCCAAGGTCAAGGTGACAGCTGCGGACGGCAAGGTCTTCGTGGCCGACGTCAAGGCTGGCGACATGTTCTGGAGCCCGGCCGAAATACACACTACCGATAACCTGTCCGGCGCGACGGTACGCGCGTACATCGTCGAATTCAAGGACAAGGATTGGAAGCCAAGCACGGGTTCGGTGTAGCGAACTTCGCACATGCCAAAAAGCGACTGACGAAACACATCTGCGATGAACGATCGCGCAATCCGCACCACGCTCTGCAGCGTCGTCTTTGCCGACTTGGTCGGCTATTCGACGCGCTCGGCGGCAGAGCAAATCGCGGCCAAGAACCGGTTCAACGCCTGCCTGGCGCGAAGCCTGACCGACATTGCGCCCCAGGACCGGATCGTCCTCGACACTGGCGATGGCGCGGCGCTCGGACTGCTCGGGGATCCCGAGGATGCGTTGTTCGTCAGCTTGAGCCTGCGCGGCGAAATGTCGGGCGGGGAACTGCGCATTGGCATCAACCTCGGGCCGGTCAAGCTCGTCGACGATGTCAACGGCCACGCCAGCATGCTTGGCGACGGGATCAACGCGGCGCAGCGCATCATGGGCTTCGCCGATCCCGGTCAAATCGTCGTTTCGCGCTCCTATTACGACGTCGTTTCACGGCTGTCCGAGGAATACGCGACGTTGTTCTCGCATGGCGGCGCGCGTACCGATAAACACCTGCGGGAACACGACATCTACCTGGTTGGCGAGTCAGCGGATGCCTACAGCAACGCGTTGACCGGCTTGCGCAGGCGAGCAGTGCAAGCGCCACCCCCGTTAACCCAGGCAGTGCCCCACGTTGTGCAGTCACCGACCGCCTTGATCGCCGAGGATGAACCGGTTTTGCGTGCGGAACTCCTGGATCTCCTCGCCAAGGTCTGGCCCGAGCTCGACATCGTCGCCGAGGCCAAGGACGGCCTGCAGGCAATTCACATGCTCGACACGCACAAGCCTGACATCCTGTTCCTGGACATCCACATGCCGGGACTCACAGGGCTGGAGGTGGCGCGCGCGGCGAGCGGTCGGGCGCACATCATCTTTGTCACGGCGTACGACGAACATGCACTCGCGGCCTTTGACGAAGGCGCAATCGATTACGTCATGAAGCCCGTCAATGCTGCCCGGCTCGTTGCCGCCTGCCAACGCATACAGAAGCGGCTGGGTACCGCGCCGGCAGCGGTCGATGTCGCGCTCTCTCAGCTTTCCGGGCGCGGCGCGCCGGCAGCGGTCGATGTGGCGCTCTTTCAGCTTTCCGGGCGCGGCGCGCCGGCCAAGGGATTCCTGCGCTGGATCAACGTTTCTCGCGGCGCTCAGCTCATCCTGGTTACCGTCGAAGAGGTATGTTTTTTCCGCGAGGAAGAAAAGCAGACCAGCGTGGTGACGCCGAAGCTTCAGGGGGTGATGCGAAAGCCGTTACGCGCCGTGCGCGATGAGCTCGATCCAGATGTTTTCTGGCCCGTGGATCCCTCGACTATCGTCAATGTAAACGCCATCAGCTCGATCGAAAGCGACTTGGGCGGCGCGGTCACGCTCACGCTGAAAGCACACCAGGAGACGCTCGTGGCGAACGCTCCTTACGCCGATCGCTTCCGGCAGATGTAGTTTGCGGCGGGGCTCTGTTACATTCCGGAGGCATGAACGCACGGTCGAGCCAACGCCACCTTTCGGTATCGGACATGGAGGCGATCCTCGCCGTCACCAGCAAGCTGGCGGCGCCCTTCGACCTGATGTCGATGCTGGCCGAAGTCGTCAGCGCGGCCAAGCAGGTTCTGCAGGCTGACCGCGGCTCGGTGTGGCTATATGACGCCGAGGCGGACGAACTGGTCCTGGAAATCGCGACCGGCATCGCGCCGGTGCGCGTCTCCGCCAAAGCCGGCCTGGCCGGCGCATGTGCAAGCACGCGCCGGATCATCAACGTGCCCGACTGCTACGCGGACGATCGCTTCAACCCGGAAGTGGACAGGCGGTCGAGCTATCGCACTCGCTGCATGCTGACGCTGCCCCTGGTCGACCACAAGCAGGTCCTGGTGGGCGTGATGCAGGTCCTGAACAAGGCTGACGGCGTCTTCGACGAGAGTGACGAGGTGCTGGCCACCGCGCTCGCGGCGCAATGCGCCGTGGCGCTGCAGCGTGTGCGCATGACCGAGGCCGTGATCGAAGGCGAGAAGATGCGCCAGGAGTTGGAAATGGCGCGCGTGGTGCAAATGAGCACGTTGCCGGCCACCATGCCCGTGCTGCCCGGCTATGACCTGTTCGGCGTGTCCCGACCGGCGAGCCTCACTGGTGGCGACACTTTCGATCTCTCGGTCATCGACCAGGGGTTGCTGGCGGTCCTGGGCGATGCCACCGGTCATGGCATCGCGCCGGCGCTTTCGGTGACGCAGATGCACGCGATGCTGCGCATGGCGTTTAGGCTGGGCGCCGATCTCGAAACCGCATTCATGCAGGTGAACAACCAGCTCGCCGACACGCTGGCCGACGACCGCTTCATCACGGCGTTCATCGGACTGCTCGATGTCGCGACACACCGGATGCGCTTTCACAGCGGCGGGCAGGCGCCGATTCTGCACTTCCAGGCGGCGACCGGAAATTGCGCACGCCATGGCCCCACCAGCTTTCCGCTGGCGGCCATGCCGCTTTTGTCGCTGCGTCCGGCCGTGAACCTCGACCTCCTGCCAGGGGATATCCTCGTCCTGCTGTCCGACGGCATCTACGAGTACCAGAACGATCGGGGCGAACAGTTCGGCGAAATGCGGGTCGAGGAAATTCTTCGGGAGAACCATGGCAAACCCGCGGCGGAACTATCCGTCTCATTGCTCGATGCCGTGCACACGTTCGCCCGCGGCGCTGTCCAGGAAGACGACATCACGATCGTGCTGGTAAAGCGGGAAGCACAAGTTGCCACACACGGCATGTTCCAGCGCAGCTTCGACTCGCTTGAACCGATATTCGCCATGACTCGCGGCTTCTGCACCCGGTACGGGGTAGACCCCGGGATCCTGCTGACCGTCGATTTCACGGTGGAGGAACTCTTCACCAACATGGTCAAATACAACCGCGAGAGCGGCGCGCGGGTCCGACTGGATATTGCGACGATCGACGGCGGGGTGGAGGTCGCTTTGACGGACTATGATGTCGAGCCATTCGACGTGACCCAGGCGCCCGACGTGGATACGACCCTGCCGATCGAGCGGCGCAGACCCGGCGGGCTTGGGCTGCACCTGATCCGGCGACTTGTGGACTCGATGGACTATAGGTACGAGGAGGCCAGCCGGCAGAGCAGGATCACCTTTCGCAAGACCCTGACAGGTCCGGCGAGTGCAGACACAATTGATGCAAATGCGCGGAAGACGGAGGATTGAGGATGCTGGCGATTGAATTTGGTCCTGAAGGTAGAGGGGTCGTAGTAGTCGCGGGCAGGCTGGACGCGGCACAGGCGGCGGCGGCACAGGCGTTCCTTGACCCGCTACAGGGAACGGTAACGCTCGACTGCAGCGGGTTGGAGTACATTTCCAGCGCCGGCTTAGGCGTGCTCCTGAAGACCCAGAAGCGCCTGCTGGCCGCTGCCGGCAAACTCAGGCTGACGGGCGCCAACCGTCACATTCAGGACATCTTCCGCTACTCCGGTTTCGACCAGATCTTCGAAATCGAGCCCGCGCGGTAGGCCGCGCACCAACTATTCCGGCCGCCGCGTGTAATTGTGGACAATGAGACCGATCTTGCGTTGCTGGATCGCTACCGCAAGGGAGACCGGGCCGCTTTCACCGAACTGGTGATTCGCTACCAAAGGCCCATCTACAACGCCGCTTTCTGGTTGTTGCGGCGCCCGGAGGATGCGAGCGACGTTACGCAGATCGTGTTTCTCAGGGTAGCGGAGCGGTTGGACGACTTCGACCCGAAGTACAGGTTCTTCAGCTGGATTTACCGGATCGCAGTCAACGAGTCGCTCAACATGATGCGGCGCAACGGCCGGGAAGACGCACTGGATGCCGATGTCGAGTTACCCGGGCCAGACAGTTCCAACCCGGAGTGGCAGGTCGGCGAGACAGAAGTTTCGAAACGGATTCAGGTCGCGTTGATGAGCATGTCGACCAACGACCGGACGGTGCTCACACTCAGGCACTTCTCCGAATGCAGTTACCAGGAGATCGGACAGATACTGGACTTGGACGAAAAGACGGTGAAATCCCGCTTATTCGAGGCAAGGCACCGCTTGCGCGACCTGCTGAAGGATCTCCGGGCCACCCGATCCCATTGAACGTGCAACACGACCGCCAACTGACCGAAAATTACGATGAGCCACTCCGATAATACTTACTTGATGCATGCGGTCCTGGACGGAGCGGCTACCGCCGGGGAGGAGATTGCGCTGGAGCAGCTTCTGGCCGTCGACCCGGAGGCGCGCGCGGAATATGACGATTTGAGTCATGTTTTCAACGCGTTGCAAGACATACCCAAGGCGATGCCGCCGGAGGGACTGGTTTCCGCGGTCATGGCGAATATTCCGCAAAGGCCAAGCCGGTTTGCGGGATTGCGCCAACTTTTCATGAAGCCACGTGTAATTAGCACAAGTACCATCGAAACCCCGGGTGCCATTCCGGGAAAGTCGGCAACGGTCCATCCGATCATGCAGCGCGGGCCACATCACAAGGGTGAGAACAAAATGAGCGAACAGACCAACAGTTCCTTGGGCAATCGCAAGATCTGGATCGGCGCCGGCGTTGCCGCAGCAGCCGTGATCGTCGCGGTTTCGACGGGGATCCTCCCGCCCAGCGGAAAAGACACTTCCGGCACGATCGCGCCGGCCCAACGTTATGTGGCCCCGCAGGGCACGGCGGCGGACGTGAAACTCGATGGCACGGCGGGCACGCAGTCGTCGGCGATCCTCCCCGCAGTGCAGGACGCGGCCGGCAGCGCAGCCAAGAGCGCCGCCGACAACGCAGCCATGAGTGCGGCCTACGGCGCAGCGAAGAGCGCCGCCGACAGCGC
>JBDTPJ010000083.1:0-16559 GCA_039932755.1 Betaproteobacteria bacterium | reverse complement strand
CGCGCGTCGATCGCGTGGCCGCGGCGCAGAGCCTGCGCATCCTGATCGTCGTGGCAATCATCCCGGCGCTCTACACGCTCCTGGGTGTGCATGGTGCCGATCCCTATGTGCCCGGAACGACGACGTTCGCGCCCCTGGGATTCGTCGCGCTGATGGCGGCCACCGGCGTTGGCGGTGTCCTGTTCCAGCGTTTCCGCGTGCCCAACGCGTTTGTGCTGGGTTCGCTCGCGGTGGCGATTCCGCTCACGGCGGCGCAGATCGACCTCTCCGCGATGCCGCAGATTGCCTCCAACGTAGGACAATGTCTTCTCGGGTGCGCGCTCGGTTCGCGCTTCCAACGCGATTTCCTGCGGGGCGCGCACCGTTTCGTGGGCGCGGTTCTGGTCTCGGTGCTGTTGGCGATGGCGCTGTCCGCGGTGTTCGGCGCCGGGATGGCCTATGCGTCCGGATTGCATCCAGCCACGCTCGTCCTGGGTACCGCGCCGGGCGGAATTGCAGAGATGTGCATCACAGCCAAAGCGCTGCGCCTGGGTGTGCCGCTGGTCACCGCCTTTCATGTCGCGCGCGTCGTTATCATCCTGCTCACTACCGTGCCGGTCTTCGCGCGTATGCAATTGCGCTGGAACGCCAACGAAAGCGAAGGAGAATCCTGACCATGGCCTGGGAGCCCGCGCAGTACCTGCAATTTGCCGGCGAACGCCTGCGCCCCGCCATCGACCTGCTGGTGCGTGTACAACTCGAGCATCCGCGGACGATCGTGGACTTGGGCTGCGGCGCGGGCAACGTGACCCGACTTCTAGGCGAGCGCTGGCCGGACGCGCGCATCGTCGGCGTAGACAGTTCGCCCGAGATGCTCGACGAAGCGCGCGCGGCAACAGCTGGTGATCCGCGCTATCAGTTCGTCGCCGCCGATCTTGCGGCGTGGGAGCCGGACGCTCCGGTTGACGTGGTCTACAGCAACGCGGCGCTGCACTGGCTTTCCGATCACGACACGCTCTTTCCACGCGTAGCCAAAATGGTGGCATCTGGCGGTGTGTTGGCGGTACAGATGCCCGACAGCTTTCGCGCACCGTCGCACACTGCCATCGAAGAGATTGGAATGAGCGAACGCTGGCGAGCCAATCTGGAGCCCGTGTTGCGCGGACCTTCGATCGCATCAGCGACGGAGTACTTGGCGTGGCTATTGCCACTGACTTCGCACGTGGACATGTGGTTTACCGAATACATGCAGATCCTTCCCGCGCGCGCGGACGGCGAGCATCCGGTTGCCGCCTGGACCAAGGGCACGCGGCTGGTGCCGATCCTTTCTGCGCTCGATGAACACGAGCGCGCGGATTTCCTGGGCGAATATAGGCAGCGCTTGGTCGTTGCGTATCCCCCGCGAGCCGATGGCAGCACGCTGTTTCCGTTCCGGCGCCTGTTCATCGTCGCGAACCGGTAAGGCCGCTTGACCAATGCGCCGGTGCGCGCCGCCGGAGTAAAATCACCGGTTACCGCTGCACCATTGCGTTCAGACAGACAGCGGCGTAGCAATTCACTCCAGCCACGGTCCCTCGATGAATCAACCCGAATCGCTGCAAACACTCGCCGCATCCGTTGGTGCGCCTTCCTACGTGCGCCACGCCGGCCTCATGGGGTGGGTGCGTGAAATCGCCGCATTGACGCAACCCGACCGCATCGTCTGGTGCGATGGTAGCCAGACTGAATACGATTCGCTGTGCGGCGAAATGGTCGCGGCGGGGACGTTGAAGAAGCTCAATCCGCAGAAGCGTCCAGGCAGTTATCTCGCGTGCTCGGACCCCTCGGACGTTGCACGCGTCGAGGATCGCACCTTCATCTGCAGCGAACAGCAGGACGACGCAGGCCCGACCAACCATTGGGTGGCACCTGCGGACATGCGGCGCACGCTAAACGGCCTCTTCAGCGGCTGCATGCGCGGCCGCACGCTGTACGTGGTGCCGTTCTCGATGGGACCGCTCGGCAGCCCGATTGCGCACATCGGCATTGAGTTATCCGACAGTCCCTACGTCGTGACCAACATGCGCATCATGACGCGCATGGGCCGCGCCGTGTTCGACGTGCTGGGGATGGATGGCGTATTCGTTCCCTGCGTGCACTCGGTTGGCGCGCCGTTGGCGGTGGGCCAGCGCGACGTGGCGTGGCCTTGTAATAAGAACCAGAAGTACATCGTTCATTTTCCGGAGTCGCGCGAAATCTGGAGTTACGGCTCGGGCTATGGCGGCAATGCGCTCCTCGGCAAGAAATGTTTCGCGCTGCGCATCGCTTCGGTGATGGGCCGCGACCAGGGCTGGCTTGCCGAGCACATGCTGATCCTGGGAGTGACGTCGCCCCATGGGGAAAAAAAATATGTCGCGGCGGCCTTTCCCAGCGCCTGCGGCAAGACCAACTTTGCGATGCTGATTCCGCCGGCCGGCTGCGAGGGTTGGACAGTCACCACCATCGGCGACGACATCGCATGGCTCAAGCCCGGTCCCGATGGCTACCTGCGCGCGATCAATCCGGAGTCCGGCTATTTCGGCGTCGCGCCCGGCACCTCGTACGAGTCCAATCCCAATGCGATGAAGACGTTGCATGCCAATGTGATCTTCACCAATGTCGCGCTCACGGATGACGGCGACGTATGGTGGGAAGGCATGACCACGGAAGCGCCTGCGCACCTGATCGATTGGCTGGGCAAGGACTGGACGCCGGAAGACGGTAAGAAAGGGCGCAAGGCCGCCCATCCCAATGCGCGCTTCACGGTGGCGGCCACGCAATGCCCGTCGCTCGATCCACAATGGAACGATCCTGCAGGCGTTCCCATTTCCGCGTTCATCTTCGGCGCGCGGCGTTCCGATACGGTGCCATTGATCAGCGAAGCGCGCACGTGGGCGGAAGGCGTGTACAAGGCGGCGACCATGGGTTCCGAAACCACCGCCGCCGCGACCGGCGCTGTGGGCGAAGTAAGGCGCGACCCGTTTGCGATGCTTCCGTTTTGCGGCTACCACGTCGGCGATTATTTCCGGCATTGGCTGGATATGGGCGGGAAAGTGGCGCACCCGCCACGCATCTTCAGTGTGAATTGGTTCCGCAAGAATGCCGACGGCAAGTTCGTGTGGCCGGGTTTTGGCCAGAACATGCGCGTGCTGCAATGGGTGGTGGAGCGTTGCGCCGGACGCGCGCATGCGCAGGAAACGGCCACTGGCCTGGCACCCGGCTATGCGGATCTCAACTGGACGGGAGCTGCGTTCGACGCGGGAAGTTTTGCCAGCGTGATGAATCTCGACCTCGCGCAATGGCAGCGTGAACTCAAATCGCACGACGACTTGTTTGCCAAGCTCGGCGCCAAGCGCCCGGTCGCGTTGCAGGCCGAGCGTGATCGGCTGGGCGAACGATTGGGAAATCCACTCGCGGGGTGATCTCGTCAATGGACGGCTCGGACCTTTAGTTTTCGGGGTCGCCGTGGTGGGCCGCGTTCCATCGATCGCAAACCGCGCTCCTGCAGTGAGCGATCACTGTCGTCCATGGCCAACTAAAACGGTGGTCTCTGCTTTAACCTCGCGATTGTTCTGCCGCAGTTCGTGGCACCGGTTGGGAGGAATGTTTATTCTGCGTTGTTTCACGTGAAACATGTACATGGGCACGCGTCGATTCGGTGCGTGGTGTGGGTTGTTCCACGTGAAACTTGCCGCTATCGGCCAACGCCTTGATCGCGTAAAATCATTTCAGCCGGCCAATCGCCGCATTAAAGAAAAATGCTGATTTAAATCATGGAGTTCAAGCAGAATTTCGAAGTAATCGTTGTCGGCGGCGGCCATGCCGGTACCGAGGCCGCCTTGGCGTCCTCCCGGATGGGTCGGCGCACGCTGCTACTAACACACAATATCGAGACGTTAGGCCAAATGTCATGCAACCCGTCCATCGGGGGCATCGGCAAGGGGCACTTGGTTAAGGAAGTGGATGCATTGGGCGGCGCAATGGCCATTGCCACGGACGAGGCCGGCATCCAGTTCCGGACACTCAATTCCAGCAAGGGCCCCGCGGTTCGGGCAACACGCGCCCAGGCAGACCGGCTTCTATACAAACAGGCGATCCGGTCGCGTCTGGAAAATCAGCCAAACCTGACGCTGTTTCAGCAACCTGTCGACGACCTGCTTCTGGACGGGGACAGGGTCATCGGGGTCGTCACGCAGATCGGACTGACTTTCTGCGCCGATGCGGTGGTGCTAACTACGGGCACCTTCCTGTCCGGGTTGATTCACGTCGGCCTCGACAACTACGAGGCCGGACGGGCGGGCGACCCGCCCGCCAAGCGCTTGGGCGCCAAGTTGCGCGAGTTGAAACTCCCTGCGGGTCGCCTGAAGACCGGAACCCCGCCGCGCCTGGATGGGCGCACGATCGATTTCTCGGTTCTGGCCGAACAACCGGGCGACGATCCCCCGCCAGTGTTCTCGTTCATGGGCGCGGCCGTTATGCATCCCCGTCAGGTCCCCTGCTGGATTACCCATACCAACAGCCGCACCCACGACATAATCCGGTCCGGGCTCGACCGCTCACCGATGTACTCCGGTGTCATCCAGAGCGTCGGCCCCCGCTACTGCCCTTCCATTGAAGACAAGGTGGTGCGCTTTGCCACGCGCGACAGCCACCAAATTTTCCTGGAGCCGGAGGGCCTGCAGACGCACGAAATCTACCCAAATGGGATATCCACCTCGCTGCCCTTCGACGTTCAGCTTGAACTCGTCCGCTCGATGCGGGGTTGCGAACAGGCGCATATCCTGCGACCGGGCTACGCCATCGAATACGACTACTTCGACCCGCGGGCGCTCAAGGCCAGCCTGGAAACCAAGGCGATCCGGGGGCTCTTTTTCGCAGGCCAGATTAACGGCACAACTGGCTACGAGGAGGCCGCGGCCCAAGGATTGCTGGCCGGGCTTAACGCAGCGCTGCACGTTCGCGGCGACGGCGGCTGGTGCCCTCGCCGCGACGAGGCTTACCTGGGTGTGCTGGTCGACGACCTGATTACGCGCGGCGTGTCGGAGCCCTATCGGATGTTCACTTCCCGGGCGGAATATCGATTGCAGCTGCGCGAGGACAATGCGGACGCCCGCCTGACCGAGCATGGCCGGCGCCTGGGATTGGTGGACGATGCGCGTTGGAATGCATTTTCGCGCAAGCGCGACGCCGTCGCGGCCGAGGTCGAACGCCTGCGCACTACGTACGTGAATCCCAATGTCGTTGCCCGGCACGAAGCCGAACGCGTTCTGGGACAACCGATTGAACGAGAGTATGCGCTTACTGACTTATTGCGTCGTCCGGGCGTGACCTATGCAACTTTGCTTTCGCTTCCGGGCACCGGCACACCGGTCGCCGATCCCCGGGTTGCGGAGCAAGTGGAAATTTCGACCAAGTATGCGGGCTACATTGATCGCCAGCATGACGAAATCGCGCGGCAACTCGCGCAGGAAGGCGCGCGCCTGCCCGCCAATCTCGACTACCGCACGGTCCGCGGCCTTTCCGTTGAAGTGCAACAGAAGCTCAACCTGCACGGGCCGGAAACCATCGGCCAGGCCTCCCGGATTTCCGGCATGACGCCCGCCGCCATTTCGCTCCTGCTGGTCCACCTCAAAGGCGCCGGTATCGACCGTCCGGGCTTGGAAGCCCTCTCGGCATGACGTCCCACGAAGTTGCCCTACCCGACACGACCACGTCGGCAGCTGTGACACGAGAGGTCGACCTCGAATCCGGCATGGCGGCACTCGGATTGGCGATGAGCGTGGCGCAACGCGAAATACTCGCTGCCTATTTGGCGCTGCTCGCCAAGTGGAACAAGACCTACAACCTAACCGCCATTCGCGACCCGCAGCGCATGGTCACGCATCATCTGTTGGATGCATTGGCGGTCGTGCCGCATTTGCCGACCATAGCCGGTGTGCGCATTCTGGACGTGGGCTCGGGTGGCGGTGTGCCCGGCATTCCGCTCGCGATTGCGCGTCCAGACGCCCATGTCGTCCTGGTTGATTCCAATCACAAGAAAGCGGCGTTTCTCATGCAGGCGGCCATAGAGCTTGGATTGGCGAATGTCGAAACGCATGCGGTGCGCATCGAGGATTACGCGCCAACGGCGCCATTCGATATCGTCATTTCCCGCGCATTCTCGGACCTCGCCGCATTCGCCACCGCGTCCGCGCGCCATCTCGCACCTGACGGCAGGATGTTCGCGATGAAAGGAGTGCATCCGGACGAGGAGCTCGCCGCGCTTCCGGCACAATTTGCGATGCAGGGGGCGCACGTACTCGACGTGCCGGGGCTTGGCGCGACGCGCCACCTCGTCATCATCCAGCACGTGCGCGACGAAGAAAGAACGCAAGCATGACGCGCATCATTGCTGTGGCCAATCAGAAAGGCGGCGTAGGCAAGACCACCACCTCCGTCAACCTGGCGGCGAGCCTGGTCGCGATGAAGCGGCGCGTGCTGCTGGTCGACCTCGATCCGCAAGGCAATGCCACAACCGGGTCGGGACTCGACAAGCGCGGTTTCGACGCGACCGTGTATCAGGTGCTACTCGGTGAACGCGGCATCGCCGACGTGCGCGTGTCCTCGCCCACGGGCGGCTTTGACATTGTTCCGGCCAATCGTGAACTGGCCGGCGCGGAAATCGAATTGGTCGCGTTGCCCGAACGCGAGACGCGTCTCAAGGACGCGTTGGGCGAGGCGCTGGCGCAGATGAAGACCGCCATCGACGAGGTTGCTTCCGACTACGACTTCATCCTCCTCGACTGCCCGCCGTCGCTCTCGCTGCTCACGCTGAATGGACTGTGCGCGGCGGACTCCGTATTGATCCCGATGCAATGCGAGTACTACGCGCTCGAAGGCCTGTCTGACTTGATCCAGACGATCAAGAAAGTGCGCGCGCACCTGAACCCCGGCCTGGAAATCGAGGGCCTGCTGCGCACGATGTACGACCCGCGCAACACGCTGGCCTTAAACGTCACCGCCGAACTCGAAAAGCACTTTGGCGACCGGCTATACCGCACGATCATTCCGCGCAACATTCGCCTGGCGGAAGCGCCGTCGCATGGCGTTCCCGTGCTGAAACTGGAACCGCAATCGAAAGGCGCGCTTGCCTATCTTGCGCTGGCCGGCGAAATGCTGCGCCGGATCGAGGCGCGCGAAGCCGCGGCTGCCGCGCTCGCGCCAGTTTCCGGCTCAGTAGACACCAGCTCTTCCGCTGCCGCGTGAAAGACTCACGATGATTCGACCCAAGGGATTAGGCCGCGGCCTCGACGCATTGCTGTCGGGCGGCAACGAGGACGCGCCGCGGGAGGCGTTGCAGACACTCGCCATCGGCCGCATCAAGCCGGGCAAGTACCAGCCGCGCACACGCATGGACGAAACGGCGCTCAATGAACTCGCCGATTCCATTCGCGAGCAGGGGCTCATGCAGCCGATCCTCGTACGGCCGGTTGACGGCGGCAGTTTCGAAATCATCGCGGGCGAACGACGCTGGCGCGCGGCACAACGCGCCGGACTGACGGAGGTGCCGGCGCTTGTCAAGAATGTGCCCGATCAATCGGCGCTCGCGCTGTCGTTGATCGAGAACATCCAACGCGAGGACCTGAATCCGCTGGAGGAGGCGATCGGCCTGCAGCGGCTGATCGACGAATTCGGCCTGACGCATGAAGCGGCGGCGAAGGCGGTGGGCCGCTCGCGCAGCACCGTCACTAATATGCTGCGGCTCAATTCATTGGCCAAGCCGGCGCAAGAATACCTGCTCAACGGCGGCATGGAGATGGGCCACGCGCGGGCGATTCTTGCGTTACCCACCGCGCAACAGGCCGCGACGGCGGCGCGTATCGTCAATGGCAACCTATCGGTGCGCGACACGGAGCGTCTGGTGTTTACGCTGCTCAATCCGGCCAAACAAAACGAACGCCGAAGCGCGCGCCGCGGCCACGATGCGGACACGGCGCGACTTGAAACCGATCTCGCGGAAAAATTGGGGGCAAAGGTGACGATCGACGTCGGCAAGAACGGGGCCGGGAAGCTCGTCATTGGTTACAGCAGCCTGGAGCAACTCGACGGCATCATCGCCAAGCTGCGCTGAGCGACACAGCCCAAAAAAAACGGCGGCACGCAGTCTGCCGTTTTCACATTGCTTCGCGCGCACCTCAGCCGAGTTGCGTCAGCATCGTGTCGCCGCCGGATACTTCGAACTTGCCCGGCGCTTCGATGTTCAGCGTCTTTACCACGCCGTTGTCGATCAGCATCGAAAAGCGCTGGCAGCGCACGCCCATCCCCTTGGCGTTGAGGTCGAGCACAAGACCCAGGGCCCTCGTGTAGTCCGCGCTGCCGTCGCCCATCATGCGCACCTTGCCGCCGGCCTTCTGGTCGCGCGCCCAGGCGCCCATCACGAACGCATCGTTGACGGACATGCACAGGATGTCGTCCACGCCCTTGGCTTTGAGCTTGTCGTAGTTCGCGAGATAGGATGGCACGTGCTGTGCCGAGCAGGTCGGCGTGAACGCCCCGGGCAAGCCGAAGATGACGACTTTCCTGCCGCGGGTGAGATCCTCGATCTTGAAGGCGTTGGGACCGACGCTGCAGCCGTTGCCTTCGACTTCGATGAATTCCGATAGCGTGCCCGCGGGCAGCGTGTCGCCGACTTTGATCGTCATGAAATCTCCTTGTTGGGGACGAAAGAGGAAGGGGAAACTGGAACCGCAGAGGATTGCAGGCAATGACAATAAATTCAACCCCAACGCTTGCCCGGACAATCGTGACGCGGTAACTTCCGGGGTCCAATGCATCCTTCCGCGAGGAGTCTCCATGGCGCGCACTGCAGCGAAAGCACCGACAGCCAAACGTGGCCCGAAAGGCAAAGTTGTCTCGGTGCCCCGACGGGCGCGCCTGCTCATTGCGACGCGCAAGGGGCTGTGGACACTCACCACGGACGCCACGCGGCGAACGTGGAAGCTCGCCGGACCGCAGTTCCTGGGGCACATTGTCCATCATGCAATGCTCGACCCGCGCGCCGGCAAGACACTGCTTGCCGCGGCGCGGACGGGACATCTCGGCCCCACGGTGTTTCGTTCGACCGACCAGGGCAAGTCGTGGAAGGAGGCCGCCACGCCGCCCGCATTCGAGGCGGGCAGCGGACGCGTCGTCGACCACACGTTCTGGCTGACGCCCGGCCATGTCTCGCAGCCGGGTGTGTGGTTTGCGGGTACGTCGCCGCAGGGATTGTTCCGCTCCGACGACGACGGTGTCACCTGGAAAGGCGTTGCCGGGTTCAACGCGCATCCGCAGCGCAAGGCCTGGTGCGGAGGCGACCAGGATGGCACGCCGGATGGCGCCAAGCTGCACTCGATCCTGATCGATCCGCGCGATCGGCGACACATGTATATCGGCATGTCGAGCGGCGGCATCTTCGAGTCGGTTGATGGCGGCGCCGACTGGCATCCGCTCAATCAGGGTGTACGCGCCGACTTCCAGCCCAACCCGGATCTCGAATTCGGCCACGATCCGCATTGCGTGAGTTTTGCGGCCGGAAATCCGGACAGGCTCTACCAACAAAACCACTGCGGCCTTTTCAGGCTCGACCGCCCAGCGACGCGCTGGACGGACATCGGCACCGGGATGCCCAAGGCGGTAGGGTATGTGGGCTTTCCCATGGTCGCGCATCCGCACGACGCGGAGAGCGCGTGGATCTTCCCGATGGACGGGACTTCGGTGTGGCCGCGTGTTTCCCCCGGCGGCAAGCCCGCCGCCTATCGCACCCGAGATGGCGGCAAGACCTGGAAGCGGCAAGCGGATGGCATGCCCAAGGCGCAGGCCTGGTGGACGGTAAAACGTCAGGCGATGACCGTCGACTCGTTTCCGATCGCGGGAGTCTATTTCGGGACGACCTCAGGAGAACTTTGGGGAAGCCGCGACGAGGGACGCAACTGGAAATGCCTGGCGGCGCATCTGCCGCACATCTACGCCGTCGAGGCCGTGTAGCGGTTCCTCCCGGGCGGAGTCCAGCGCTTGATATTTCACGTCGCGATACCTTCCCCGCTGCGATCCTATTGCGACGGCAAGGCGGAAGTCACGATCACCTGCACGAAAAAGTCCCCCACACTTGCCGACCTGCTAGCCGGCCTCGACGCGGCTTTCCCCGGCATGCGCTTCCGGATGCAGGACGAACAAGGCAACTTGCGGCCACATATGCAGGTCTTCGTGAACGCGGCCGTGCAACGGAATCCACATGCCCTCCTCCCGCCGTCCGCGGACGTTATGATCGTGGCGGCTCTTTCAGGCGGATAGATGACCTTTCCCCACGCTCACTTCGTTCGCTGCCCCCGGAGGGGGATTTAATTCGCGGCTAGGGGCGGCCCTTCGCCGCTCGTGAAGTACCCCCTCGCTCACTTCGTTCGCTGCCCCCGGAGGGGGATTTAATTCGCGGCTAGGGGCGGCCCTTCGCCGCTCAGTCCGGCCGTCGCCGTGTCGCGCAGTCGAACGCCCGTGCGCCATTGCGCCGCAACATTTCGTTGCGGGAACAGGGCAAAAACAAGTAAAATCGTGCGGTTTGATTCAGCAATGCAAGCGCCCCTTTCGACCAAACCGATCCGCCGGGTCCTCAAATGGCAGGCGATCGCAACGGTTGCGGTGGCAGCCATCGCCGGGCCATTGCTGGGTGGACATGGGGCGCTGTCGGCGGTGCTGGGAGGCACGGTCAACATCACAGCCGTGGTTGTTTACGCGGTGGTTCTGGGGATCTCGAAACCGGCATCGGCGGGCGGCACAGTGGCTGCGGTATTTCGCGCCGAGGCCGCAAAGATCCTGGTGATCATCCTCCAGCTGGCGGTCGTGATGATGATGTACAAGGGCCTCGTGCCCGCAGTCTTTTTCACGAGCTTCGTACTGACGGTGTTGCTGTTCCGGATGGCGCTGATCGGACCAAAATGAGTGATCGGTACTTGGTAACCTACGTATAAGTCGACCGCGCCCTACTTCTACCCATCACAAATCCCATGGCGGCCAGCTCTCCTTCCGAATATATCGAGCATCACCTCACGTTCCTGACCAAGCCAGTCGGTGCCGGGGACTTCTGGACGATCAACGTCGACACGATGGTGGTGTCCCTGATCCTGGGCGTGCTGGGCATGGGCTTTCTGTGGCTGGTGACGCGCAAGGCGACGACCGGCGTGCCCTCCAAGACGCAGGCGTTCGTCGAATTGCTCCTGGACTTCGTGAACGAGCAGGTCAAGGGCATCTACCACGGCGAGAGCAAGCTGGTCGCGCCGGTCGCGCTGACCGTGGGCCTGTGGGTGCTCCTGATGAATGCGATGGACTTCCTGCCCGTCGACATCATGTCTTGGTTCTACGAGCACGTCCTGCGCGTGCACAACTGGCGGCCGGTGCCCACCGCGGACATCAACACCACATTCGCGCTGTCGCTCACCGTGTTTGCGCTGATGATCATCTTCGGCATCAAGGCCAAGGGCCTGGGCGGCTGGACCAAGGAGCTGTTCGTCGCGCCCTTCGGCAGTTTCTTCCTGCTGTGGCCGATCAACTTCCTGTTCCAGATGGTCGAATTCATATCCAAGCCGCTGTCGCACAGCCTGCGGCTCTACGGCAACATGTACGCCGGCGAAATCATCTTCCTGCTGCTGGCGATGCTGGCCGCTGCAGGGGCGGGCTGGCTTCCGGTCGCGCTGTTCTTCAACGTGATATGGGCGCTATTCCATATCCTGATCGTCGCGCTGCAGGCCTACATCTTCATGATGCTTACCATCGTCTACATGGCGATGGCGGAAGAACACCACTGACACTCCCGTTCTCATTTGACTTTTCAGTTTCCTCTTCATTTCCCAACCTCAGTTCGGAATTCCCACCACACCGCTGTCACGTGCACTCGAAAGGATAGAACATGGAAAATATTCAAATGCTGGCGATGATCCAGGCCTACACCGCCGTCGGTATCGGCCTCATCATCGGCTTGGGCGCACTCGGCGCCTGCGTGGGCGTGGGCATCATGTGCTCGCGCTTCCTGGAAGGTGCTGCGCGCCAGCCGGAACTCATGCCGCAACTGCAGGCCAAGGTGTTCCTGCTGCTCGGCCTGATCGACGCGTCGTTCATCATCGGTGTGGGCCTGGCGATGTTCTTCGCCTTTGCCAATCCGCTGCTGGGCGTGGTCACGAAGTAAGGACCGCACGAGTCACTTTCCTAGCTTAAGGTCCGCCATGAATTTCAATCTGACGCTGATCATGCAAGCCGTGTCGTTCACGGTCTTCATCTGGGTGTGCTACCAGTTCATCTGGCCGCACTTGATGCGCGCCATCGAGACCCGCCAGAAGCAGATCGCCGACGGTCTCGCTGCCGGCGAAGAAGGCCGGCGCGAGTTGGCCAACGCGGAAAAGCGTACCGCTGAACTACTGACGGAGGCCAAGGGCCGGTCCGCCGAAATCGTCGCGACCGGCGAGAAATTCAAGTCGGAGACGATCGAGCAGGCCAAGGTCGAAGCCAAGGCGGAGGGTGACCGCATCGTGGCCGCCGCCAAGGCAGAGATTGCCCAGGAAGTGGCACGCGCCAAGGAGCAGCTGCGCGACGCCGTCGCAGACCTCGCGGTGGCGGGCGCGACCAGGATCCTGAAGAAGGATGTGGATACCAAGGTCCACGCCGAAATGCTGGCGCAGCTCAAGTCGCAGCTGTAAGCAACCAGAGCCATGGCAGAACTGACCACCATCGCGCGTCCCTACGCCGAAGCCGCGTTCGCGCTGGCCAGCGAAGGCAATGCACTACCGGTCTGGTCGCAGATGCTGCGCCTCGCCAGCGGTGTCGTCGCGGACCCGCGGGTCGCGCAGGCATTGGACAACCCTGCACTGGACGCGGGCGCGAAGGAGTCGCTGCTCCTGTCGATTTGCGGCGACAAGCTGACGCCTGAGGGCCGAACCTTCATGCGCGTATTGGTCGAGGGCGACCGGGTCGCCGTGTTGCCGGAAATCCAGGCGATGTTCGAACGCCTGAAGGATGCGGCGGACGGCGTGGCCAAGGCGACGATCGAAACCGCATTCGCGTTTCAGGGCAGCGAGCTGGCGGAGCTTACTTCCGCACTGGAAAAGCGATTCGGCAAGAAGATCGAAGCCACGGTTTCGGTCAAGCCGGAATTGATCGGCGGCGCGCGCGTGACCGTGGGTGACACCGTCATCGACGCGACGGTACAGGAACAATTGCGGTCGATGGCCGCGCAGCTTCGGGCTTGAACGTCCAGACTGCGCTTCAACGAATTCGATAGACGTGACGCCGCGGCACTTACCCAATCTGCGGCAGACGTGAGGAAAACATGCAACTGAACCCTTCCGAAATTAGCGAACTGATCAAGGCCAAGATCCAGAACCTGGACACGGCCGCCGAAGTGCGGACGCAGGGGACGGTGGTCTCCATCTCCGACGGCATCTGCCGTATCCATGGCCTGTCCAATGCGATGCAGGGCGAGATGCTGGAGTTTCCGAACAACACGTTCGGGCTCGCATTGAACCTGGAGCGCGACTCGGTCGGCGCGGTGATCCTGGGCGAGTACGAAAAGATCAAGGAAGGCGACACGGTCAAATGCACCGGCCGCATCCTCGACGTCCCCGTTGGTCCGGAGCTCATCGGCCGCGTCGTCAATTCGTTGGGCGAGCCAATCGACGGCAAGGGTCCGGTCAATGCCAAAATGCGCGACGTTATCGAGAAGGTGGCGCCGGGTGTGATCGAGCGGCAGAAGGTGTCGCAGCCGGTGCAAACGGGACTCAAGTCCATCGACGCGATGGTGCCCGTAGGCCGCGGCCAGCGCGAACTGATCATCGGCGACCGCCAGACCGGCAAGACCGCGGTAGCCATCGACACAATCATCAACCAGAAGGGCAAGGACCTGATCTGCGTTTACGTCGCGATCGGGCAGAAGGCCTCGTCGATCAAGAACGTGGTCAACAAGCTGACCGAGTTCGGCGCGATGGACTACACGATCGTCGTCGCCGCCACCGCGTCGGAATCGGCCGCGCTGCAGTACATCGCACCGTATTCTGGCTGCACGATGGGCGAGTATTTCCGCGATCGCGGCCAGGACGCCCTCATCATTTACGACGACCTGACCAAGCAGGCGTGGGCGTACCGGCAGGTCTCGCTGTTGCTGCGCCGGCCGCCGGGCCGTGAAGCTTATCCAGGCGACGTGTTCTACCTGCACTCGAGGCTGCTCGAGCGCGCCGCACGCGTCAACTCGGACTACGTTGAGAAGTTCACCAAGGGGGCGGTCAAGGGCAAGACGGGTTCGCTCACGGCGCTGCCGATCATCGAGACGCAGGCCGGCGACGTCACCGCGTTTGTGCCCACCAACGTAATCTCGATCACCGACGGCCAGATCTTCCTGGAAACCGACCTCTTCAACGCCGGCATCCGGCCCGCCATCAACGCGGGCATCTCGGTGTCCCGCGTCGGCGGCGATGCCCAGACCAAGGTCATCAAGAAACTAGGCGGCGGCGTGCGTCTGTCGCTCGCCCAGTACCGCGAGCTGGCAGCCTTCGCGCAGTTTGCGTCCGACCTCGATGAGGCCACCCGCAAGCAGCTGGACCGCGGTCGCGTCGTCACCGAGCTCATGAAGCAGCCGCAATACTCGCCGCTGTCCGTGGCTGAGCAGGCGCTGACGCTGTTCTCGGTGAACAAGGGCTATTACGACGATGTGCCGGTGGACAAGGCGCTGGCGTTCGAGTCGGCGCTGCGCCAGTTCATGAAGGGTAAGTACGCTGCCATCATGGACAAGGTCGCGACGACCAACGAGATGACCGCCGACGACGACAAGGCGATGGCCGCGGCGATCGAGGACTTCAAGAAGAACGGCACGTACTAAGGTTAGGCGCGCGACCGAAAGCACCCCATGGCAGGCACCAAGGAAATCCGGACGAAGATCCTGAGCGTGCAAAACACGCGCAAGATCACCAAGGCCATGGAAATGGTCTCGGCCTCGAAGATGAAGAAGGCCCAGGACCGCATGCGCGCGACGCGTCCCTATGTCGAACGCACGTTCAACATCGTGATGCACATTGCCAAGGCCAACACGGAGTACCGCCACCCGTTTCTCTCGGCGCGCGAGACGATCAAGCGCGTCGGGGCCATCGTCGTCACCACAGACAAGGGCCTGTGCGGCGGCCTCAACACCAACGTGCTGCGGCTGGTCTTGCAGCAGCACAAGGACTGGCGCGCCAAGGGCATCGAGGCCGACTATGTGGCCATCGGCGGCAAGGGCTTGGGTTTCCTGCAGCGCATGGGCGGACATGTCGTTGCCAGCGCGGTGCAACTGGGCGACCGGCCGAACCTCGACCGGCTGATCGGCCCGGTCAAGACGCTGATCGACGAATACATCGTTGGCAACGTCGATGAGGTCCACATCTTCTTCACCTCATTCGTTAATACCATGAGCCAGGAGTCTAGGCACGGCAAGATCGTCCCGATTCCCGACCAGTACCGCACGCCTACCGGCGAGGTGCGCAAGAGCGAACTGGGCGAGGGCAACTGGGACTACATCTACGAGCCGGATGCGCGCACGCTGCTGGACGGCATGATGCGGCGCTATCTCGAGGCGATCGTGTTCCAGATGGTCAACGAGAACGCGGCCTCGGAGCAATCGGCGCGGATGGTGGCGATGAAGGCCGCGTCCGACAACGCCGGCAAAATCATCAACGAGCTGAAGCTGATCTACAACAAGTCGCGGCAGGCGGCGATTACCAAGGAACTCTCCGAAATCGTCGGGGGCGCGGCCGCCGTTTGATCATGTTCGCGAATTGAATTCGAAGTTAACGGGCAAGGTAAATCTATGAACCAGGGAACGATTGTGCAGTGCATCGGCGCGGTGGTCGACGTGGAGTTCCCGCGCGACCAGATTCCGGAAATCTACGATGCGCTCAAGATGGACGAGATCGGGCTGACACTCGAGGTGCAGCAGCAGTTGGGCGACGGCGTCGTGCGCACGATCGCGCTCGGCAGTTCCGACGGCCTGCGCCGCGGCATGATGGTGGTCAACACCAAGGCGCCGATCATGGTCCCGGTCGGCACCAAGACGCTCGGCCGCATCATGGACGTGCTGGGCCGCCCGATCGACGAGCGCGGACCGGTCGATGCCGAGAAGCTGATGTCGATTCACCGCGCCGCCCCGGCGTACGAAGAGCTTGCACCGTCGACCGAACTGCTTGAAGTGGGCATCAAGGTCATCGACCTCATCTGTCCGTTTGCCAAGGGCGGCAAGATCGGCCTCTTCGGCGGCGCCGGCGTGGGCAAGACGGTCACGATGATGGAGCTGATCAACAACATCGCGTCGGCCCACTCGGGCCTGTCGGTGTTCGCCGGCGTCGGCGAGCGCACGCGCGAAGGCAACGACTTCTATCACGAGATGATCGACTCCGGCGTCGTCGACAAGGAAGACCTCGGTAAATCGAAGGTCGCGATGGTGTACGGCCAGATGAACGAGCCGCCGGGCAACCGCTTGCGGGTGGCGCTGACCGGCCTGACCATCGCCGAATCGTTCCGCGACGAAGGCCGCGACG
>JBDTPJ010000082.1:0-16716 GCA_039932755.1 Betaproteobacteria bacterium | reverse complement strand
CGTTCCGACATCCTGTGGCGCAGCGGCAGCACCAATGCCGTCTGGACGATGGCGGGATCAACAGTCCAGCGCGTAGACCTGTTGCCGGCGGTAGCTGTGGGCTGGAGTCCGATCGCCGTCATGGCCGCCGGCAATACCGGACGCGACGACATCATCTGGTATGGCAGTGGCACCGTCGTGCGCTGGGTGATGAATGGCGTCGGCAAAGCGCCCACTGTGTCGGTCGTTGCGGCGCAAGCGGCGGGGTGGCAAGTCGTCGGTCAATAGCACTTTCGGCGAGACGTTTCAGACAACGCCGGTGGGAGGCAACTCCCGCCGGCGTAGTTTTTCTGCCGCCGGGCGATGCAGCGGCCTTTGATACAATGACGCATGCTGGATATCCTCACCAACCGCGCGTTTTATTCGCATTACCTGACCGGCAGCGGCATCGAGATCGGTGCACTCAACTATCCGCTTCCCTTCCTGCATGCTCGCGCGGCGACGCGATTTGTCGATTACCTGTCGACGGAAGAGCTTACGGAAAGATATCCGTCACTGACGGGCATCGTCCAGACCGACATCGTGACCTCCGGCGACCAGCTCGACGAGGTCCCTGATGGCTCGGTGGACTACATCATTGCCAATCATGTGATCGAGCACCTGGTCGATCCGATCCGCGGCCTGGCAACGTGGCATCGCAAGCTGGCGCCGTCGGGCGTGCTGTTCATGGCGTACCCTCTGGCGCAGTATTGCCCGGACAAGGCACGGCCCATCACGTCGGTTGCGCACATGGTCGATGAATTTCAGCGCGGCGTGCGCGCGCCGAATGACGAACACCAGCTTGCATTCATCCTGGCGTGGAATCCCGGCTATTTCCCCGACCCTGCCGGGATGCAGGCGATCCTCGATCTCATGTGGGCAAGGGGCGACAATTTTCTGGACGATGAAACCCGGGCGATGCTGGGCGCGAACGAGTCCGTGGTCACATCGCTCCTGGCGACAGGTGAGACCAACATTCATCACCATGTGTTCAACTACGACTCGATGCGGGAATTGTTGAACTGGGTCTTCTCCAATACCGGATCAAAATTTTCAGTGATGGACCTGAGCCTCGGCAAGGGCCTGTTGTCCGAAGGTATTTTTGTACTGCGCAAGGTCACTGACCCGGCCGCAGACTTCATGGAAGTGCGTGCGCTCGTCTCCGATCAGGTGGAACGCACCGTTTCCGACTGGATCGAGGCGCAACATAAGGCCATCGATGAGATGCGGACGGAATTGCAACGCATACCTGTCGTGACGCCGGCACTTGCGCCCGCCGCGGCCGCCGCGCCGGGGCGCGGCGTACGTTCCTTCATCCGCTCGCTGCGCGGCAGTCCCTGAACTCGAAGTGATGCCGCGCTTGTGACGCGCGCGAATCGCTAGTGGCGCGGGTTGATGACCGACCAGTTGGGGTCGGCGAAAATGATGGCATTTCCGGATGAGGCGAGGCCGTTCATGAGCCACGCCATGGTCTGACCGTTCGCGGTGTTGTGCCAGATGAGGTCAGCCTTGCCGTCACCATTCAAATCTCCGGTCGCGGTGACTGACCAGTTGAGGTCCGCGTAGACAATCGCGGAAGCCGCCGTGCTGAGGCCATTCATCAACCACAGCGCAGTTTGACCGGTCGCATTGTTGTGCCACACCAGATCGCTCGTGCCGTCACTATTGAAGTCGCCCGTGTTGGTGACCGACCAGTTCACGTCGGCGTAGACGATTGCAGCGGCCGCGGTGGAGAGACCGTTCATCAACCAGATCGCGGTTTGCCCTGTCACGCTGTTGCGCCAAAGCAGATCGGCCTTCCCGTCACCGTCGAAGTCGCCGGTGGCGGTTACCGACCAGTTCGCGATTCCGTAGACGATTGCCGAGCTCGATGCGCTCAATCCGTTCATGAGCCAGATGGCCGATTGCCCGGTGGCATTGTTGCGCCATAGCAAGTCGGACTTGCCGTCGCCGTCGAAGTCGCCGGTGAACACGACCGACCAATTGGGGTCACCGAAAACCACTGCCGCCGCCGATGGCGCCACGCCGTTCATGAGCCACAGCGCAATCTCTCCGCTTGCGCTGTTGCGCCAGACGATGTCTTGCTTGCCGTCGCCGTTGAAGTCGCCGGTGGTGATGACCACCCAATTCGCATCGGCCATGACAATCGCAACCGCGGAGGCCACCTGACCGTTCATTAGCCATAACGCAGTCTGTCCGCTGACGCCGTTGCGCCAGACGAGATCTGCCTTGTCGTCGCCATTGACGTCGGCCACCGCGACCACTTGCCAATTGGGATCGTTCATCAATCCCGCGGTGGCCGTGGGCGCTGTTCCGTTCATGAGCCACGATGCTGTCTGGCCGCCGGCACTATTTCGCCACAGGAGGTCGGTCTTGCCATTCGCGTTGAAGTCGACGAAGGTCGGCACGTAAGAGGGTGCAAAGCCCGTGAGCTTTCCGCTTTGATCGGTGACGTACACCATGCCGTTGGCCACGACAGGACTTTGCCAATGCAACCCACCGATGCCGCTGCTGGTCCACAACGTCGAACCCGAGGTGGGATCCAGCGCGCGTACCGCACCGCCGATGGCGTAGTAAAGAAGGTTGTTGGCGACGAGGGGAGAAAAGCCGCCCTGGCTTTTTTGCCACGGAGATGCCAGTGACGGATTGCCGCTGCCGTCGACCTGCAGATGCAATCCGGATATTCCGTTGGAATTTCCGATGAAGGACCATGTGTTGCCATCCGCAGGATTCACCCAAACCGCGGGCTGCGACAGCACGACGCCGCCTTGCGGCAGGTTGATGATGGATCCGACTTCGCCGCCGACATGCCCGGGCGCGCCCATGCCGCTCATGTTGGCCAGGTTCACCAATCGCAATTTGGCGTCCTTGCCTGCCTGTACCGCCAGGCGCTGGACATTGGAATTGGCCGGCACGGGAAGAATCGCCGGTGCGGTACTCCCAAGGTCAGCGTCGGCATTGTCGAGCGATTGAAAGTTGGTCGGCGTGTAGGCATCGAGCGGCTTGCCGCTGGCGCCGGTGCCGTCGGGATTGAGTGCGATGAGCGACTCGCTCCAATTCTTGCCGGCGGTGTTGCCGTTGTATTGGCCGTTGCCCGTACCCATGAAGATACGGTCAAGCGCGGCGTCGTAGATCACCCCCGGACGCGCCCAAATAGCCGTCTGCGCCGTCCCGCACTGTGGCGGCATTCCGACGTGGTTGAAATGTATAGGCTGGTCGCTGCAGTTGGCGTTGAACACCGTTTGCGCGCCCGTCGCGAGATTGATGGCGGTGATGTGGCCCTGGTAGTCCCCGTTGTCTCCCGGATAGCCGCCATGCGCCACGTAGAGATAGGTGGCACCCCGGGACGTCGCAAATGAAAGCGCGGACGATCCTTTCTCGTCGTAACCCTTGGTCGTGGTCAGTTGCGGCCATCCGCCGGTCAGGATTTCCGTCCCGTCGCCGACCTGATGCTTGTGCGCATAGCCATCGAGGCCATAGCTGTAGACATATTGCCGATTGGGATCGACGGCCGGCGACGACGTGGTGAAACACGTCGACCCGCCATTGTTGATCTTGCACGTGCCAGGCCCATGTGGCTTGTTCCAGACCACGCCACCGGCGCGCGCATCCACCGCCACGAGTTCGCCGGCCGTGGTGGTGACGAAGAGGAGATCGCGCACACCGCTCGCGGTGGCGACACGACGCAGCAACACCGGCGCACCGTCCGCCACGCCGGGAAGCGTCGTCTGAAACTTTTGCGTCATCGTCGCGACGTTGCTGCGTGTGATCGACTTTTCGAGGACGTTGTTGCCGCTGTGGGCCGCATTGCCGTTGTATTGCAGCCAGTCGTAGGCTGGCGCTGGCAGTGCCATGAGGAGGGCGCCGAGCATTGCGCCGACCTTGGCCGTGCGCGTCGCACATCGGCCTGCGGCGTCTATGGATCGGATTGAGCATCGCATCGAGAGTGCTCCATGAGGGTGGGGTTGCCCGTATCCGTCGGCCTGCGTTTCGGCAGGGACCGGGAAAGATCGGGCCACTATGACATCGGCATAATCGATAGTCAATGCCGCCCATTGGACGGGTCGATCAGGACTTGCGTGCCGGCTGCGCCTGGCCGTAGGTCCTGAATTTTTCCAGCACGACGTCCATCTCCGACTCGGGCAGCAGGACGGGCTCGCCGACCTGCAGCACGCGCCAGAACATCTCCGCCAGCGACTCCACTTCCACGGCAAGCGCTAATGCCTGTTCCAGCGACGCGCCGACCGTAATCATTCCGTGATTGGCCAACAGGCACGCGCGCCGCCCGGTCAATGCCGCCACGGCAAGGTCGGAGAGTTCCTGGGTGCCGAAGGTGGCGTAGGGCGCGCAACGGATGTCGTTGCCACCCGCGACCGCCACCATATAGTGAAACGGCGGGATGCCGCGGTGCAGGCAGGCCAGGGAAGTCGCAAAGGACGCGTGGGTATGCACGATGGCCTCCACGTCCGGGCGCGCCAAATAGATGTCGCGATGAAAGCGCCACTCCGATGACGGCAGAAGCGCTCCGTGTGCTTCGCCGGTCAGGGTCATCGCGACGATCTGGTCCGATGCGGTCTGGTGGTAGGGCACGCCCGTCGGCGTGATCAGAAATCCGTCGAAGTCCTGGTGGCGCCAGCGCGCGCTGACATTGCCCGCCTTGCCGCGATTGATGTCTGCCGCGTTCATGGCGATTGCCGTCGCGATCACGGCCTCGCGCAACTGTTGCTCGGTGGTCATGGTGTCAAGTGGCGGCCGCTCGCTCGGGAAACATCGCCGCGAGCCAGTCGGAGGATGCGCGCGTCACGCCGAGTTCCGTGACGAGACCGGTGACCAGGCGCGCCGGCGTGACATCGAAGGCGTAATTCACGGCCTTGGTGCCGTGCGGCGCAATGGCAACGCGCACCGTCTGCCCGTAGTCGTCACGGCCCGCCACGGTCAGCACCTCGTCGGTATCGCGGGCTTCGATGGGAATGGATGCGCCGGTCGCGAGCTTCCAGTCAATGGTGGGCGACGGCAAGGCTACGTAGAACGGCACGTTGTTGTCGCGTGCGGCGAGCGCCTTGTCGTAGGTGCCTATCTTGTTGCAGACGTCGCCATTGCGCGCCACGCGGTCCGCACCGACGAACACCACGTCGACATCGCCGCGCTGCATGAGCAGGCCGCTGGCGCTGTCGGGGAACAGCGTGTGTGGAATGCCGCGCTGGTCCAGCTCCCAGGCAGTAAGGCTGGCGCCTTGCATGCGCGGACGGGTCTCGCTCACCCACACGTGCAACGCGAGACCATCGGCGTGCGCGCGGAAAAGCGGTGCCATCGCGGTGCCCCAGCCACAGGTCGCCAGCGCGCCCGCATTGCAATGCGTCATCACCGAGATCGGTCCGGGCCGACGCTGCGCGATCACGCGCAATAGTGCCAGCCCGTGTTCGCCGATGGCGTAGTTGATGCCGATGTCTTCCCCGGCAATGGCGTCCGCTGCGGCCCACGCCGCATCCGCGCGCACGGGCACCGCGAGCGGTTGCACGATTGCACGCACGCGGTCCAAGGCCCAGCGCAGGTTGATTGCGGTCGGGCGCGTCGCATCGAGCGCGCTGTGCGCCTTGGCGAGCGCGGCGTCGCTGGCGTCGCGGTCGAGGGCCAGGGCGAGGCCATACGCGCCGACGGCTCCGATCAGCGGCGCGCCACGAATCCACATGCGCCGGATGGCGAGCGCCGCAGCCTCCGCATCACCGATCGTGACCTTGACCAGTGCATGCGGCAGCGCGCGCTGGTCGATCACTTCGATGTGACGGGCCTTTGACGGCCGAATCAGTGCCCGGTAAGGACCGGGGTCGGCGGGCGGTGGGAGCGATTCACGAGGCATGGTTTTATTCTACGCAAGGAGGGTCGATTGTGAGGACAGGCTCTGCGCGGGAATGACGACTGCCAACGTTCCGGCTATTTCAGCACTTGCACCAGATTGTTGAAGTCGTCGGTCCACACTCGCCAGTCGCGGCGCGGTTCGATCGCCTTGGCGAAATCGGCCAGGCGCGGATCGTCAAACCTTTTCGCCTCGCGGCTGAGCAAGACCCAGCTCGAAGAACTACCCAGCGGATCCAGGCCGGGGTCGTCGATCCAGAGGGATTTGAGGCCCAATTGATTCGCAATGCCTTCCACCACCGGCACCAGGTTCAGGAATCGGTTGGTGACGTGAAACGCGATCACGCCATCGGGTTGCAGGTGGCGCAGGTAGACGTCGACGGCCTCGCGCGTAATGAGATGCACGGGGATGGCGTCGCTGGAAAAGGCGTCGATGGCGAGCACGTCAAAGCGCTGCGGCGGTTCGCGTTCCAGCGCAAGGCGCGCATCACCCAGCGCCAGTTCGATCGTCGCGTCGCTATCCTTGAGAAAGGAAAAATCGCGTCGGGCAATGGTGACCACACCCGGGTTGATGTCGTAGAAGCGATAGACATCACCCTTCGCGCCGTAGGTGGCGAGCGTTCCCGCACCGAGGCCGATCACGCCCACCCTGAGCGGTTTCGTACGCGGATGCATGGATTCGATCAATCGGCCTATCCCCGAGCTGCGCGTGTAGTAACTCGTCGGTTCGGTCCTGAAATGGGGGTGCAGGTATTGCTTGCCGTGCATGATCGTGCCGTGCACCAATGTGCGCCGGTGATCGACGTCCTGATCAAGCTCTTTGTTGCCCGAATCCTGTACTCGCAATACGCCATAGAAATTGCGCGAGGTGAATATGGTGTCGCGGTAGAACTCGACCACGCTCCAGACGCCGCAGCCCGCTGTGAACAGGAGAGATACCAGGGCCAACACCGGAAACACGAGCTTCTCACGCCTTGTCTGCCACAAGAGCAGCAGGCCGCAGCCCACCAGCGCTATGACGAGATCGAAATTCGCCGTGAACACGAGCGGCGCGACGACGCCCGCTGCAATCGATCCCAGCGCGCCGCCGAGCGCGATCATGAGGTAGAAGCGGGTGAGGTATTGTGGCGCCGGCTTCAACGTGACGAGTTCCCCGTGGCAGAACATGCACGCCAGGAAAAAGCCGAAGCAGAATGCGGCGATCTGCAGGCCGAGCTCGTGCGTGAGCAGCGGGTCGGCCAGTGTCCAGCCCATGACCCCCAGGGCAGCCGCGAGCATGGCGAAGATGGTGTCGCGGTAGTACCAGCCCTTGCCGTCGAAACACAGGATGAAAGTGATGAGATACAGCGAAAGCGGCAAGATCCAGAGCAGGGGTACCGCGGCAATGTTTTCTGTGATGTGATTGGTTACCGCCAACAGCAGCACGGAGCTGGTCGCCGCCAGCGCGCACCAGAGAAGCTGTCGCGCCAGGGACGGTGGCGCACTGACTGCAGCAACGTCCACGCGAACTTTGCCGAAGTCGATCGCATTGGCGCTGACGCCAACACCCGTCGTGTAAGCGCGAACTCCACCCTTGCGCGCGGTTGCAAGACAGAGGATCACGAAAAGCCCGTAGCCTGCGGACCAGCCCCAGGCCTGGGTTGTCGTCGCGATCCATGGTTCGAGCAGGAAAGGATAGCCCAGCAACGCCAGCATCGACGCAAGGTTTGATAGTGCAAAGAGCCGATAGGGGCTGCGTCCCGGATGCTCGCGCGCAAACCATGCCTGGATCAGCGGGCTGGTCGTGGACAGGACGAAGTAGGGCAGGCCGATAGTCACGGCGAGGAGGCCCAGGATCAGGGCAATCGGACTTTCCAAGCCCGACGGCTTCCAAAAGGCGGAGGGAATGATCGGCAGCACGACGAGGCTCACGAGCAGCAACGCCATGTGCAGCCGTACCTGTGACGTGGGCTTGAGCCTTCGCACCGAGAAGTCGGCATAGGCGTAACCCAACAGCAAGGTGGACTGGAAGAAGACGAGACAGGTTGTCCACACGGCCGCCGATCCGCCGAACCACGGCAGGATCTGTTTGGCGACGATGGGCTGGAGCAGGAACAGCAGGAACGCGCTTGCGAAAATCGTCAGGGCATAAAGCATCGGCGCATTGTACGGGCAGGCATCGCGCCCAAGAAACCGCAGCGCCGCGCCATGCGGTTAATACGTCGTGCGAGGTCGAAAGTAGTCGACGCGGTCGATGGACTTGATGCGCACTTCGCGCACGTCCACGCCCTGCAGCAGCTTGAGTGGAATGTCGGTGCCGGCGCCGCCGCGATTCCAAACCTTGCGGTAGAAATCGGCCTGCGTGCGCACGCCTTCGTCGCCAACGGCCAGAATGATGTCGCCGGCGGCAACGCCTGCCATATCGCCGGGCCCCTCCGGCGACACGCGCGAGACGACCAGTCGTCCATGTACCTCGTCGGTCGACACGCCAATCCACGGCCGCGCGGGTCCGGGCCGGTGTCCCGCCTTGATGAGGTCCGCCAGGATGGGCTTCAACAAGTCGATGGGGACGAACAAGTTGCCGGGGAACTGCGGTCCGCCGTCGCTCGCATCCCGGACCATCAACGAACCCACACCGAGCAGTTTGCCTTTCTGGTCGATCAACGCAGCGCCGCTCCAATTGAGCGTCGGCGGGCTGGTGTAGATCGCCTGGTCCAACGCATATTCCCAACTGCCGGAAAAGGCGCGTTTGGAAACGACAAAGGCGAAAGTGACGCCGTCGTCGCCTGCGCTGGCGATCATCACCGGCTCGCCGTTGGGAACCTTGGCGGAATCCCCGAAAGGCACGGGCCTGGCTTCCATCGGCGCTATCGTGCGCACCAGCCCCAGTCCGGACGCGTGGTCATAGGCGATGACGCGGGCGGCAAAGGTGCGGCCCTTGCTGTCCGTTATGTGGACATCGTCCGCCTCGACGATCAGGTACCCGATCGTGAGAATGAGGCCCCGCTCGCCGATGACCACGCCCGAGCCCTCGCGCTCGCTGCCCAGCGTTGCAGCACTGCGCGCGTTGGGCACCGCCTGCACGGCGACCTTCACGATGGCGCCAAAGACCTTTTCGGCGTCGGCGCCTTCCTTGGCCTTGGCCGCAGCAGGGGCCTTTGGCGTCGTGGCCTGTGCGTAAACGGTTGGCGCAGCACCGAGCAGGAACAGGCCCAGCGTTGCACAGCCGAACGTCGCGAGTTTGCGGAACCAGGAGTGAGGGAACGTAAGGTTCGAATGCATGGGCACATCCAGCGCCTTAACTATAGCGCCATATCCGGCGCCGTATGCGGCCATCGGTTTCCGTATAATCGGACGCACAACAAGGTTGTACAAACTGTCGTCAGGAGGATTTCCGTGACTACCGGCCGCAGACAAGCGGAGGACCTGCGTTCGCATCGCTGGTTCGGCAACGATGACATGCGCTCGTTCGGACACCACTCGCGCGCGTCGCAAATGGGCTATTCGCGCGCCGATTACCAGGGCAAGCCTATCATCGCGATCATCAACACCTGGAGCGATATCAACGCCTGCCATTCGCATTTCCGGCAGCGCGCGGAGGAGGTCAAACGAGGCGTGCTGCAGGCAGGCGGATTCCCGCTGGAAATGCCGGCCATTGCGCTCGCGGAGGTGTTCCAGAAACCGACGACGATGCTCTATCGCAATTTGCTGGCGATGGAGACCGAGGAATTGCTGCGCTCCTATCCGGTCGATGGTGCTGTGTTGATGGGTGGTTGCGACAAGACCACGCCCGCCATGCTGATGGGCGCGATCAGCATGAACCTGCCTGCCATCTTCATGCCCGCGGGACCCATGCTGTCCGGGCATTGGCGCGACCAGAAGCTGGGCAGCGGCTCCGACGTCTGGAAGTACTGGGCGGAAAAACGTGCGGGCAACATCAGCGATGCGCAATGGCGCGAAATTGAGGATGGCATCGCTCGCTCGCCCGGCCATTGCATGACGATGGGCACGGCGTCGACGATGACTTCCGCCGCGGAAGCGATGGGCTTCACGCTGCCGGGTGCTGCGTCCATTCCCGCCGCCGATTCCCGGCATGGCCGCATGGCCGCGGAGACAGGCCGGCGCATTGTCGACATGGTGTGGGAAGATTGGAAGCCGCGCGATTTCCTGACCGCGGCATCCATCGACAATGCGGTGACGACCGTCCTGTCGCTCGGCGGGTCGACCAATTCCGTCGTGCACATGGTAGCGGTCGCGCGCCGCGCCGGCATCCCGCTGACCATCGACCGCTTCGATGCCCTCGCGCGCAAGACGCCGCTGGTGGCCAATTTGCGCCCGGCGGGGAAATTCCTGATGGAAGATTTCTTCTACGCGGGAGGATTGCGCGCGTTGCTGAACGACATCGGTGACTTGCTTGATCTTTCGGCGCGGACAGTCAACGGCAAGACGCTTGGCGAAAACATCGCTGGCGCGGAAGTGTTCAATCGCGATGTGATCCTGCCGCGCACCAAGGCGCTCGTGGCCTCCGACAGCCTTGCCGTGCTGCGCGGCAACCTGGCACCCGATGGCGCGGTGATCAAGCCCGCGGCTGCGGAGGCGCATCTGCTGCGCCATACGGGACCGGCCATCGTGTTCAAGGACTACAACGACATGGCCGCGCGCATTGACGATCCTGCGTTGCCGGTGACCAAGGACTCGGTGCTCGTGCTGCAAAGCGCGGGACCGCTCGGGGCGCCCGGCATGCCCGAATGGGGCCAGCTGCCGATCCCGAAAAAATTGCTCGAGCAAGGCGTGCGTGACATGGTGCGCATTTCCGACGCGCGGATGAGCGGCACGAGCTACGGTGCCTGCGTACTGCATGTGGCGCCGGAATCGTTCGTCGGCGGACCGCTGGCGTTCGTCCGCGCCGGTGACCTGATCGAACTGGACGTGCCGGCGCGCAAGTTGCAGTTGCTGGTCGGCGACGAAGAACTCGCGCGCCGGCGCGCGCAATGGAAGCGGCCGGCGCCGAAATATGAACGCGGCTTCGGCGCCCTCTACCAACAACATATTACCCAGGCAGACCAGGGCTGCGACTTCGACTTCCTCGAAGGCACGGCGCCGACCGCCGAGCCGGAGATCCACTGATGAGCGCAAATTTCAGAACCGTTGCAGCAGGCAAGCTCACCGACCTCGTCGCCGCCATCATGCAAGGCGGCGGAAGCGCGGCGACCGAGGCGCGCACCGTGGCGCAGCGACTGGTGGACTCCAATCTCGTTGGCCATGATTCCCACGGCGTGTTGCGCGTTGGAAAATATCTGGAATGGGTGAAGGAAGGGTGGCTCAAGCCCAACACGGCGCCGACCATCGTTTTCGACAGCGATGCGCTGGCCATTGTCGATGGCAATCGCGGGTTCGGCCAGGTGATCGGTGAATTCGCCACGCGCCTTGGTATCGCCAAGGCCGCCAAATCGGGCATTGCGATGATCGGCCTGCGTAACTGCGGTCACCTGGGTCGGCTCGGCGACTGGGCAGAAATGGCGGCGGCGGAAGGGCAGGTGTCTCTGCACTTTCTCAATACCGCCGGCGCGCAGCGCGTGGCACCCTTCGGCGGCAGTGACCGTCGGCTGTCGACCAATCCGCTGGCGATTGGCGTGCCAGGCGCCGGCGGGCCGCCGACAATTCTGGACATCACGACATCGACCGTGGCCGAAGGCAAGCTGATGGTGGCGATGAACAAGGGCGAGCAGGTTCCCGCGGGGTGGATCGTGGACAAGCACGGCAAGCCGACGACGAGCCCGAAGGACTTCTATGATGGCGGCGCGCTGTTGACGATCGGTGAGCACAAGGGCTCGGGCTTGTCGATACTCACGGACCTGCTTGCGGGTGCGATCACGACCGGCCGCAGTTCCGATCCGGCCGATACGGTCATTCGCAACAACATGTTGTCCATCTTCATCGCGCCTGCGGTCTACGACGGCAGTGGCAGCGTCCTGGCCGAGGCAAAGCGGTTGGTTGAGTGGGTGAAGGCGTCACCGCCGCTGGTGCCGGGGCGGCCGGTCCTGGGCCCAGGCGATATCGAACGCCAGACGCGGGCGGCGCGCCTTGCCGGCGGCGTACCGCTGGACGACACCACGTGGAACGATTTGCTCGTGGTCGCGCAGTCGGTGGGCATCGACGCCACGCGCGCGAACGCGTTGATTTCCTAACGAGAGGCCAACATGAAGCGACTATTGTCCGCGGTCGTAGGCTTAGGTTTGGCGTTGGCGGCAGCGCAGACGTGCGCTCAGGCGTGGCCATCGAAGCCGATCAAATGGATCGTGCCGTTTGCGCCGGGCGGAACCACGGATATCCTCGCGCGCACTGTCGGCGAAAAGTTGGCGGTAGCGCTCGGCCAACCGGTGATCATCGAAAACAAACCCGGGGCAGGCGGCGGCGTGGGGGCGGACTTCGTCGCCAAGGCGGCGCCCGACGGCTACACGATCCTTGGGGGCACGATCAGCACTAACGCCATCAATGCGTCGCTGTACAAGGACCTGCCCTACGATCCGGTCAAGGATTTCGTGCCGATCACGCTCATTGCCCGCGTGCCCAACATGCTCGTCGTGAACAATGACGTGCCGGCGAAGAACGTCGCGGAACTGATCGTCCTGCTGAAGAAAAATCCCGGCAAGTACACTTTCGCGTCCAGTGGCAACGGCACATCGCAGCATCTTTCGGGCGAACTCTTCAAGAGCATGACCGGTGTCGACATGCAGCACATCCCCTACAAAGGCAGTCCGCCCGCGTTGCAGGACGTGATGGGTGGCGCCGTGACCATGACGTTCGACAACATCACGACGGCATGGACGCTGGCCAAGGGCGGCAAACTGCGCGCACTCGCCGTCACCACGGCCAAGCGCTCGCCGGCGGCGCCGGACGTGCCCACGCTGGCAGAGGCCGGTGTGATCGGCTACGAAATCGGTTCATGGCAGGGCGTCTTCGCTCCGGCAGGCACGCCGCCTGCGATCGTGAACCGGCTCAACACCGAGATCGTGAAGATCATCAACCTGCCCGAAGTGAAGGAGAGGCTGCTCGCGCTGGGTGCCGAACCCGTCGGAAATTCGTCCGAGGAATTCACGGTGTTCGTGAAAGCGGAAGTGGCTAAATGGGGCGATGTGGTGAAGAAGTCCGGCGCGCGGGTGGACTGATCCGGACTGCGGTCGAGCCGGACGGGGACGCATCAACATGGCGGCGGACCAATTGTTCCCGGAGTTCCTGGCGCATTGCATTCGCACGTCCGGGACCGACATCCACTGCGTCGTCGGTGGCAAGGGGCCGCCGTTGCTCCTGCTGCACGGCTATCCGCAGACTCATGCGATGTGGCACCGGATCGCACCGTCGTTGGCGCGCGAATTCACCGTCGTCTGCGCGGATTTGCGCGGGTATGGCGACTCGGGCAAGCCCGCCAGTGACGCAACGCACGCCGCCTATTCCAAGCGCGCCATGGCGCAGGACATGGTAGACGTGATGCGCTCGCTCGGATTCCCGCGCTTTCGCCTGGGCGGACATGATCGCGGCGGCCGCGTCGCGCATCGCCTGTGCCTGGATCATCCGGATGCCGTCGAGCGTGTGGCAGTACTGGACATATCACCGACGCGAACCATGTTCGGGCAAACGGACCAGGCATTCGCCACCGCTTACTACCACTGGTTCTTCCTGATCCAGCCCTTCGATCTGCCGGAGAAGCTGATCGGTGCGGATCCCATTTATTACCTTCATCGGAAAATCGGTGGCTGGTCGGGCGGGCTCGCGCATTTCGACCCACGCGCGATGGCCGAATACGAACGATGTTTTGCCGATCCCACGACCATTCACGCGAGTTGCGAGGACTATCGCGCTGCTGCTTCCATCGATCTCGAGCACGACGATGCGGATGTCGCCGCTGGTGGTAAGGTGCAGTGTCCGTTGCTTGTTCTGTGGGGCGACAAGGGCGTAGTCAACCGCTTGTTCGAGCCTTTGCGGGACTGGGGCGAGGTCGCCGCGGAAGTGTGTGGACGGGCGCTGCCTTCCGGACACTTTCTCGCCGAAGAAGCGCCGGAGCAAACCCTGCGCGAACTGCGCGCATTCTTCGCAATGTGAACCTTCGGCATGCTAGCGATTCGCGCAGGGCTTCTCGCGGGCGTGGCGGAGCGGATGACGACGCATTCCCACTTGCAGAACGCGCGAATTTTGACACATTCCTGCGTTGACCGAGCGGCAGAGCGCTCCGCATATGCCGTTGATGTGCGCCTTCGGAAATTATTCCGCGAACTACAGGCGACTTGTGTGTTCCAACGCAAACAGCCTGCGGGCCGAAGTCAGAAGCGTCCCGCCGAAATTAATCCTTGCCTCTGTTGACCAGAGAGCGCACCATGACAATGTCATAACGTCCGGCGAAGGAGAAGTCCATGTTCAATTTCAACCGCACTGACGCCAAGGCCGGGGACAAACCCGGCACCAAACCCGCTCCTTTTCCCTACGCTCCGGCGCCGCCCACATTGACCAACACGGTGCAGTCCAAGCCACTGGCAACGGCCAACTTGCGCAGCCCCGCGCCAGTTGCTGCGACGCCGGTTCCGCCGGTCCCACCGATTCTCAGTCCGGCACCGGAGTCCACCGCCCGAGCAATCGGGATGGATACGCCAGGCAGCCAGCTCATCGTCGGTCCCAACATCAAGTTGCGTGGTGTGGAAATCTCCGATTGCGACGTGCTAATCGTCGAGGGCCACGTCGAAGCAACCGTCAACAGCAAGGCGATGCAGATCGCCAAGCCCGGAACGCTGAAGGGTGTCGCGGTGATCGACGTTGCCGAGATTGACGGCGAATTTTCAGGTGAATTGACCGCCCACACCAAGCTGATTGTGCGCGGCACGGGACGCGTTTCGGGAAAAATTCGCTATGGGCGCCTCATCGTTGCCGATGGTGGCGAGTTGTCCGGCGACGTGCAGCGAATCATTCCGGCCGAGGATGCAGCGATAAAGAGCGAGACGGTGCGTTCGGGTGCGCGGCCGCAGTTGTCGCCGCAGCCATTGAGTTGAATATCGACGTGGGCTGATTCAGACGACCCACAAGGGCTTTGGAAATCAGAATGCGGCAGAAAGGCGCAATGCAGGTGTAACGACGGTATCGACGGCGCGCGCGAGGATCGTCGCAAATCGACAAAGGATTACTGACTTAGCTCTGGCGCATCACCTTTGCTATAATTGCAGGCTTGGCCAAGTAGCTCAGTTGGTAGAGCAGCGGACTGAAAATCCGTGTGTCGGTGGTTCAATTCCGCCCTTGGCCACCAAACTTCGCGCGGTCGCAAAGCGACCCGCAAAATCCCGCCAAGGCTTGAGTCCTTTGGCCACCAGATTTCGCGCGATCGCAAAGCGACTCCGCAAAATCCCACACCTAAACACTCGAATTTCTGGAGACTGCCGGGCCGCGTGGCCTTGCCCTGGGCCCCCGCGCGTCACCCACCGGCAAGCGGGTCCGCAGAAGTGTGGCAATTTGTGCACAAATACTAAGCGCGTGGGCAGCGTTCAATCTCGCAAAAATCCGAGACAATAGCGTGGTAAAACATTGTTTTATATGATTTTTGCAGTCCGGCACCAAATTTGCGCCGATTGCCCCGCTCATGTCGCCTACGTGTCCAGCCGACCGGCGCGAAAATTCACACGTCAAGCAATATCCCTTAAGGAATTCTTAAGGGTACTATTTGGGCCATGGCGTTGCTCTGTCACAGGGCGCGCAGTTATTTCACAGCAACCGGGGGGTCACGTGAAGAGATGGCTTGGATTGATATTGGTATTGGTGGCAGCGCCGTCGTTCGCGATCTTTACGAACGGCGGATTTGAGACAAATTCCTTTGCGGGCTGGACCAAGACGATCGGTACCAATCCTGGCCTGACAGGCGCGCCGCCGTTCAACGGCACTAACATCGTTGTCGGCGCAGGGGGTAGCGATACTTCTGCCATCGTGGGCGCTGGTGTGGATGCGCTCGCTCCGCTACTCGTCCTGCCGCGAGTGGGTTCCTTTACGGCGCGCGTCAACGACTCGGCCAACGGCGCAATCATCAATTCGATCAAGCAGTCGGCACCGATCACAGCCGCCGACCGGGATCCAAGTGACAGCCTGCTGCACGTTCGCTTCAGTTACGCCGCAGTGCTGGAAGACCCGGGTCACTCGCCCGACATCCAGCCGTACTTCTACGTAGTGGTCAGGAACCTCACCAAGGCTACGATCGTCTACCAGGACTTCACGTATTCCAATCAGCCCGGCAAGACGTTCCTTACCGGCCCCTCCGGCTGGTTGTACACAAATTTCATCAATGTTGACGTGGTAATCCCCGATCTCGATTTGGGCGATACGATCGAAATCGAGACGCTGGCAGCAGATTGCGCGGCCGGCGGACATGGCGGATACGTCTATCTCGATGGGTTCGGATCAGCAGTCGTCGGCCCTGGCGGACCGCAAGGTGTCGTTGCGGTACCGACGCTGAGCGAAATGGCGCTCTACCTGCTTATCGCGATGACACTGGGCGCTGCGCTTCTCAAACTGCGCCGCAAGGTTTGACCGCCGCTTAGTTAGTAGGCGCGGCAACGGGTAACAACGTTTGGCGCGCAAGTATGCAGGACCGCTGCGTGGCTCGTTCTGGGCCATCGTCGTGGTCCTGTTTGTTTTGGCGGCATGGCAGCCAGCGGCAAGAATGTACGTCGACTGGCGCGTGCAGCGAAATGTATCCGCCATCGAGACGGCGCGACGCACCGAGCTCGGTGTGGCAACCGCCGAATTTGAGGCGGGCCGCGTACAAATCCTTCAGCAGATTCGCGATTTGCAGGCGCGAGGCGATTACGCCGCCGCGTTGAAGTTGGGTGGCCGCTA
>JBDTPJ010000081.1:0-16733 GCA_039932755.1 Betaproteobacteria bacterium | reverse complement strand
AGGCCGCCGTACTCCTTGGGAATGATCATCCCGAGGAAGCCCTTGTCCTTGATGTAGGCCCACACGTGCGGCGGCAGGTCCTTGTAGACGTTGGTGGTTTCCCAGTCGCTCGTCATGCCGCACAGTGTCTCGACCTCGTTGTCGAGGAAGCGCTGCTCCTCGTCGGTCAGCACCGGGCGCGGCGCATCGAGCAGCCGCCGCCAGTTGGGCCGGCCGGAAAAGAGTTCGCCGTCCCACCACACTGTGCCAGCCTCGAGCGCATCGCGTTCGGTGGACGACATGGGTGGCATCAGGCGCCGGAACACCTTGAGCACGGCATCGCTGATCAACGCCCGCCGCAGCGTGGGAACGGCCAAGGCGAGTCCCAGAGAAATGATAGCCACCGTAGCCAGCAGGTTCAGCGCGAGCGGAAAAAGATGCGCGCCCCAGGAGATCGCCAGCGCCACGACGGCGGCCATTCCCCATGCGCGTCCGGAGGCGTTGACATAGGCCAGCGCAAGCGCGCCGATCAACAGCAACAGCAGAAAGACAAATGTCAGCATGGTCGTCGTTCCCAGGATGGCCGGATTGGTCGTTCACCAAAATTCACGAAACCGGCGCACGGGATTCCTTTCAGCGTTTGCGCGTGAGTGCGCTATCGACTTCGCGCGTGACTTCGGTCAGGTCGGGCAGCGGGGCATTCAATCCCGCCAGCAGGAACGGCGCGAGCCGACGCAGGAGGATCTCATCGTTGTTGGCCTCGCGCGGGCTCAACTCGCTGATGATCTTGTGCGCGTCCGTGCCCGACAAGGTGTAGGACAGCGCGCCCATGATGAAATGCAGCCGCCATGACAGTTCTTTTTTCGGGAGGTGCGGCAGCGCGCGTCCGAATGCCGCCTTGAAGCGCGCGATGGTCAACGCGTATTGCTCCGAGAGAAAATGCCGGATGAATGGCGCGGGATCGGCATAGGCACGACCCAGGAGCCGCAGGAAATTCTTGCCGCCGCGCGCCGGATCGCGCGCCAGGCGCAAGGCCGGGACGAAAAGCGCCATCAGGATACGGTCGCAAGTCAACGGATGGGGAGCGGATTTTCGTTCCATCTCATCAAGCAACGCCACCCGCTCCTGGTTCATGGGGTCCAGGCGCCGCGTGAGCACGGCCTGGAACAGCTCTTCCTTGGTGCCGAAGTGGTAGTTCACCGCCGCGAGGTTGACGCCGGCGGCCGCGGTGATCGAGCGCAAGCCCGTCGCCTCGAAGCCGTGTTCCATGAACAGCGCCTCCGCAGTGTCCAGGATGCGCTCCTTGGTCGCCGCTGCGCCGCGCACCGTACCGATGGCTATGACTTTCGCGTCCATGTTCCCTCGGGAAATCATGCAATCAATTAAACGTTCGTTTGAATCTTATGTTTGATTCTCTGCAATGTCAATGGGGGGAGCACATCCGCAGGATAAAATGACTACCGGTATAGACCTCATGCGCGCACTTACCCACCTCTTCGAGAATAACCGCGCATGGTCCGAGCGCATCCGGAAAAGCAATCCGGAGTTCTTTGCCAGCCTGTCTCGGCAGCAGAATCCCAAGTATCTCTGGATCGGCTGCTCGGACTCCCGCGTTCCGGCCAACGAAATCGTCGGCCTCTTGCCGGGCGAGCTTTTCGTCCATCGCAATATCGCCAACGTCGTCGTGCACAGCGACCTGAACTGCCTGTCAGTGATGCAGTTTGCGGTGGAAGTGCTCAAGGTCGAGCACATCATCGTGTGCGGGCATTACGGCTGCAGCGGCGTCGCTGCGGCATTGCAGAACAAGCGCGTGGGTCTCGCCGACAACTGGCTGCGCCACGTTCAGGACGTGCACACAATGCATGATGCCAAGGTGGCCGCGGTCGCCGAAATGCCGCACCGTATCGATCGCATGTGCGAACTCAATGTCATCGAGCAAGTGGCCAACGTGTGCGAGACCACGGTGGTCAGAGACGCATGGGAACGCGGGCAGGAATTGTCAGTGCACGGCTGGGTCTACGGACTCAAGGACGGACTGGTCCGCGACCTTCTGGGTGCAACGATCTCGGCGTGGGAGGATGTCTCCGCGGCCTACGCGTCGGCGGTGGACGGGCTGTAACGCAACGTCCTAGCCGGATGCCGCGGAATCGGCATAGGCGGCCTCGATCTGCGGCGCGAGCTTCTTGAGCAGGAGTGGCCGCTTGAGCTTGAGCGTCGGCGTGAGCAAGCCATTGTCCACACTCCAAGGCTCGCTCGACATCACCACTCGCCGCACGCGCGTCCATCTCGGGAAATCCTTCAGCCGGTCGTTGGCGCGCTTGATCAGCACCTTCTCGTCCGCCTCCTGCGTCACCGCGAGCAGCACGACATAGGGACGACCCTCGCCGACCAGCATCACCTGCTCGAACACCGGATCGCGAAGAATGGCGAACTCGGCATCCTGCGGCGGCAACTTCTCGCCGTTGGACATGACGAGAAGGTCCTTGGCGCGGCCGCGGATGAAAATCCTGCCATCTTTGATCTCTGCGATGTCGCCGGTGTGCAGCCACCCGTCCGGCGTGAGCGCCGCGAGTGTCGCCTCAGGATTGCGCCAATAGCCCTGCATGACGCTCGGGCTTCGCACCAGCAGTTCACCGCCATTGCCCAGTCGAATCTCCACTCCTGGCAACGGCGGCCCGACCGATTCGGGGACGTTGTCGTCATCCCGGTTGACGGAAATCACCGGTGAGGCCTCGGTCATGCCATAGCCCTGCAGCATCGGCAACCCAAGGCCGATGAAGGTTTGCGCCAGCGCCGGGTCGAGCGCGGCACCGCCGACGACCGCAAGGCGCAGTCGGCCGCCCAGGCGCGCGAGCGCGGGCTTGGCCACGAGGTCGCGTAAGGCTGGAACGAGCAGGCGGTCGAGCAAGCTGCCGCTATCCGTAGCGACGCGAAAGCCCCGCGCCACGCAAGCGTCAAAGAGCCGGCGCTTGACCGCCGACTTTTCCAGCGCCTGATCGATGCGCACGCGGAAGCGCTCGAAAATGCGTGGCACCGCAAAAATCACGGTGGGCGCCTGGGACATAAAATCGTCGGCAATTTGCGCGACGCCGCGGGAGAACGCCACCTTCGCGCCCAGCGACAGCGGCAAGTAGTAACCGCCCGTGCGCTCGAACATGTGCGACATCGGCAGTATCGACAGGAACACATCCGTCGCACGCGCCATGCCGGTCTGCGCGCACTGCCCGACATTGGCGATGATGTTGCCGTGCGACAACATGACGCCCTTCGGCCTGCCGGACGTTCCCGAGGTGAAGCAGATCGTCGCCAGCGTGTCGTCGGGGAAATCGGTCACCACCAGTTCCGCCGTGGATTGGGACAGGAACGTCTCCGGCGTGGCGACCGTCTCGCCCTCGCCCGGACGCAGCACGACGATGGGTGGCAAGGCCTGCGCTGAGTTCACGCATTTGGCGAGCGCCGAAGCAATGCGCGAATTCTCGACGACGAGCAGCCGCACCTGCGCATCGCTCACGCACCACGCGACGTTTTCTGGGTTGTCATCGACGTAGAGCGGCACGACGACCAAACCCATGCCCAGTGCGGCGATATCGATCGCGACCCAGTTGACGCCATTGCGGGCGCATATCGCCACGCGGTCCCCCACAGCGTAGCCGTCGCGCCGGAACGCCCCCTGCCAGCTCCGCGCGAGTGCAGCGACTTCCGCCACGCTGACGTCAGACCATGCGTCGGCCAGATAGTGCCGGAACAGCACGTGACCGGGCTGCGCCAGGTGCCGCGCAAAGAACTCGGCGATATTGCCGGGCATACGGTTCCTCCTGCCACGTTGTGCGTGGTCTTTCGCTATCGGTATTGTGCACACCTGGAGGCAGACAATCCATCGCGGGCAGCCTTATACTCTGCCGCGGAGACAGCACCCATGGCCACCATTTCCATCGCCCGCAAGCATTCGCTCACCCATCCCAAGGCCCGCGCAGTCGCGGAAAAAATCGCCAAGGACCTGAAAAAGCGATTCGACCTGGACTACGAGTGGGATGGCGAACACATTGACTTCGAGCGGCCGGGCGTCATCGGGCGCATGCACGTGGGCAAGGACAAGATCAAGCTCGACGTGCAACTGGGCCTGCTCTTGTCCATGCTCAAGCCGACGATCGAGAACGAAATCAATTCCCAATTGGACAAGCTGTTGGCCTGATACGACCTCCGGCACCACCTCAGGAACCTGTCGGTCCGGCTGCCGTCGACGACTGGCGGAACAACAGCGGATCGGCAAAAGGATCCGTCGCCCCGCCGACGATCGCCTCCAGGATCTGCAGTTCCCGCGTCTCGATTACGCGCAGGAATTCATCGGCGCCATGCATCGACCGGAATGCGGAAAACCCCCGTTCGAGAAAGTCCTGCAGGCCGGACAGCCCGGCCATGCGTGCAGGCTGACGCATCATCGCAAGCGCCGTGCGCGTGAGCGGCTTGCCGACATGCGCGTCGAGCGCGGTCCCGATGTCGACGATCAGCCTGATCTGCCGCCGCCGCAAAGGAATATTGCCGGCGCGACGATAGGCCTTGCAGTAATCCAGCACGCTGAAGTGACCGTCCGCGCGCGGGAGTCGCGCGAGCAGGACGTGATCGAGTTCCTGGGATAAGGCGTTGAGTTCCATCGTCAACGCCACTGTCGCAATCACGCGCTCCGGCAACACCTTCACCATCAGCGGAACGACGCGCGCAAGGTCCGCATCGCGGCGGCTGAAATCCCCGGTGCCGTAGAGGTCGTTCTGGAAGAACGCCACCGCCGCCGCATAGCGGGCGTCTGTGGCCAGGTCGGCGTAGGTCATGGCCAACCGCCGCGCCTGCCAATAGGCGACACGCTCCAGCGAACCGCTGAGGATCGGGTTTCCGGTGCGTTCGGCATGGAGGCGCTGGACGCGTGACAACTCGCGCACGAGCGCCACGGATGCGGTTGGGACGGTATCGGATTCGGCCATGGATCCTGTTGCGAGAGCCTGCTATTCGCAAATCTGATGTCCGTGAGTCTATCCGATGCGCGCGCCATTTTCTTCCCCGAACCTTCGCTCATTCCGCGTCGGTTCCTGCCGGGTGCCCGTCCGCGATCCTTTAAGTGTTCCCCTCCGAACCGATTTCGCGTGTCCGGCCGTCGTCACTTTAGATTGATTGCTCTACGCGCCCTGACTATTGTCGGAAACGCCTGTCGGCCGCGCTTGCCGCACACTTGCGCGCGGCCCCTATCCTTCGCCACCGATGATCTCCCGCCGCACCTTCCTCGCCGCCGGATTGCTTGGCGCCACCGCGCTGGTAACGGCGCGTTGGTTGCGTAGTCCGCATGCGCCGCCCGGCGATGTCAACTTGCGGACGCTGGATGCCGACGCCCAGTCCATCCTCAGCGCCGTGGTACCGGTATTCCTGGCCGGCGCCTTGCCCGTGGATGAACCCTCCCGGCGTGCGGCAATCGCAGACACGGTTCGCGGCATCGACGTCGCCGTGGCCGGCCTTCCACCATCGGCACAGGAAGAATTGCGGCAGCTCTTTGCACTCCTCGCCTTGCCACCCACACGTATGACCCTGGCACGCGTCGCAGCACCCTGGGATCAGGCCGGGGCACCGGAAGTGCGTGCGTTTCTCGATCGTTTCCGCGGGAGCTCGTTCATGTTGTTGCGCTCGGCCTATGGCGCTTTGCATCAGCTGACTTTCGCCGCGTACTACGGCAATTCTTCGTCCTGGCCGCGGATAGGCTACCCGGGTCCGCCGGATCTCGCCGCATGACTAGTACTCGCAGGTCCGGGATCGTCGACCCCTATGATGTCGGGATGACCTCGGGATGGAAGGTCATCGATGCGTCCTTGCTGACGCAGGATGTGACGCTTGATGCCGATGTTGCCATCGTCGGCAGCGGCGCCGGTGGTGGCACGTCGGCGGAAATTCTCGCCAACGCCGGACTCAACGTTGTCGTGCTCGAGGAAGGGCCGCTCAAGACTTCCAACGACTTCCACATGCGCGAAGCGGAAGCGTACCCGGAGCTTTATCAGGAGTCGGCGGCGCGCAAGACGCGCGACAAGGCCATCAACATCCTGCAGGGACGCTGCGTTGGTGGCGGAACGACGGTCAATTGGACGAGTTCATTCCGTACCCCACCCGCAACACTCGCGTACTGGCAGCGCGAACTGGGCCTTCCCGGCTTTGGTGTCGATGACATGGCGCCGTGGTTCGCGCAAATGGAATCCCGCCTGTCGATTGCGCCGTGGGAGGTCGCGCCCAACGCAAATAACGGCGCCCTGGCACGCGGCGCGCGCAACATCGGCATTTCTTGGGGCGTCATTCGTCGCAACGTCAAGGGTTGCTGGAACCTGGGCTATTGCGGCATGGGTTGTCCGACCAACGCCAAGCAGTCGATGCTGGTGACGACAATTCCGGGCGCGCTGGCATCCGGCGCCACCCTGGTGACGCGCTTGCGCGTGCACCGTTTCGTGCTCGGCGCGGATCGCGTGACACAGGTGGAGGGCCACGCGATGGACGCGCGCGGCATCGCACCGACAACGCGGCGGGTTCTTGTGCGCGCAAAAGTCTTTATCGCGGCCGGAGGCGCCATCGGCACGCCGGCCCTTCTGCTGCGCAGCGGCGCGCCCGACCCCCACGGCATCCTGGGCAAGCGCACGTTCCTGCATCCTACCGTAGTCTCGGCGGCCTTGATGCCCGAACGCATCGACGGCTTCGCGGGTGCCCCGCAGACCATCTTTTCCGACCATTTCCTCGAAACCCAGCCCATCGACGGCGCGATGGGATTTAAGCTCGAGGCGCCCCCGCTGCACCCGGTGCTGACCGCGATTACGCTCCCGGAAGACGGCGCAGCCCATGCGCGATGGATGCAGGAGTTCCCGCGCATGCACGTCCTGATCGCGCTCATGCGCGACGGCTTTCATCCGGAGAGCCAGGGTGGGACGGTACGCCTGCGCGATGACGGAACGCCGCTGCTCGACTATCCGCTGTCGCCGATGTTCTGGGACGCAGCGCGGCGCGCATTGCGGGCGATGGCGGAAATTCAATTCGCCGCCGGCGCGCAAACCATCATGCCTGTTCATGGCCAAGGCGCCTCATTTTCCACATTAGCCGACGCCAGCGCGGCCATCGACGCGTTTGCGCTCCAGCCAGTGGTCACGCCGGTGGTTTCGGCGCATGTGATGGGCGGCGCGCCGCTCGGCGTGGAAGCGGCGCGCGCAGTCGTCACCACGACGGGCCGCCATCACCAGATCGAGAATCTCTATGTGTTCGATGGGTCGCTCTTCCCGACGTCGATCGGCGCAAATCCTCAGCTTTCGATCTACGGCATCGTCGCACGCTTGGCGACCGGTCTCGCGCAGGATATGGCGCCGCGCCGCTGACTTGCGCCACTTTCCTATTACGCCGTTTAGTGTGAATGCTCTAGGCGAATGGCGTAATTTGGGACTGGTTGGCACAACGAGTACAGAACCCGCGCTTCGCGCATTCACTTTCGCTTCTTTCAAGGAAATTTCACCATGCGTTCCATGACTCAATCCCGCAACACCCCCGTCGGCGACGCCGTCATCAATGCTTCGCGTCAAGTCTGGCTCGCGAGCCTGGGCGCCGCAGTCGTGACGCGCGACTGGGCGCAAAGCGAAGCCGGCAACGTATTTCGCACGCTGGTCAAGGAAGGTACGGCGGTCGAGTCGAAGGCCATTCGCCTGGTCGGTGATGGCATCGAAGTCTCGTTCACCAAAGCCAACGCTGTCTGGAAACAGGCGCGGACCACGATGCAATCGACCGTCAAGCAGGCCGCGGAAACCGCGGTGACCCTGGTGCAGAACAACCTGCCCAAGTCTCTGCCGAAGGTCACGTTGCCGTCCATGCTGCAAACATCCGCTCCGGCCAAGACCCGCGCCCGCCGCGCCGCCAAGAAATCCGTCGTCAAGGCCAAGCGTGCAGTGAAATCGCGATCGAGCAAGTTGGTCAAGCGTACCAAGCGCACCGCTCGCGCCGCCACGAAGAAGTAAAACTCCGCTACCATTGCGTTGAAGCCTGTCGGGACTCTCCGACAGGCTTCATGAAGGGCCACCGCGAGACGTGGCTCATACAACACGCATGAGGAGAACCATGCCGGAAAAGACGGCATCCGGGCGCGTACCTGCACCTCGGACGGCGCGCACGCGCGCACGCTCACCCGTCCGCGCATCTTCGGGTCAGCCAAGTTCGATTGCTAAGCGCAGGCAATCGCAAGCACTGCCGTCGCAAGTGATCCCGTCCGGCAAGATTGGCCTGGCCCTGGCCGGGGGCGGACCGCTGGGCGGAATCTACGAGGTCGGCGCGCTGCTGGCACTCGCCGATTCGCTGGAAGGCCTGGACCTCAATCGGCTGGATGCCTACGTTGGCGTCTCGTCCGGCGGCTTTGTGGCCGCTGCACTGGCCAACGGCATTTCTCCCGCGCAGATGTACCGGCTGTTCATTGCCGACGGCGCCGATGCCGCCCTTAAGCCCGAAATATTCTTGCGTCCTGCCTTTGGCGAATTCGGCCGACGCCTGGCCGCACTGCCCCGGCTCGCAATTCGCGCGTCAATGCAGTACCTGCGCGACCCGTTCCACCGCGGCATCATCGAATCGTTCGCAACGCTTGCGCAAGCGTTGCCGACCGGCGTCTTCGACAATCGCGCGATCGACACCTTCCTGGCCCGCCTGTTTGCCGCACCCGGCCGCACCAACGACTTCCGCCAGTTGGGACGCAAACTGTTCCTGGTGGCAACTAATCTGGATACCGGCGCATCCGTGACCTTTGGCGCAACCGGCCAGGATCACGTTCCGATTTCGCGCGCCATCGAGGCATCAAGCGCACTACCCGGATTGTTTCCACCGGTGGAAATCGACGGCGAGCACTATGTCGACGGCGCGCTCAACAAAACGCTGCACGCTTCCGTGGCGCTGGATGAAGGCGTCTCCTTGCTCTTCTGTGTCAATCCCCTGGTTCCGTTCGACTCCAGTTCCACGTCACCACGTAGCGGATTGACCAAACCGAAACTGAACCAGGGCGGACTGCCGCTCGTGCTGGGCCAGACCTTTCGCGCGATCATTCATTCCCGGATGAAGGTGGGCATGGAGAAATACGCCCGCCAATATCCCGATTCCGCAATCATGCTGTTCGAACCGGGTCCGGAAGACGCGGACATGTTCTTCGCGAATATCTTCAGCTACAGGCAACGCCGGCGGCTGTGCGCGCTTGCGTTCGACCGCACGCGCCGCAACCTGACCGCACGCGCCGACGTGCTGGCCCCCCTCCTGCGCCGTCACGGCATTTCGCTGCACATCGATCGCCTCGACGACCCATCACGCGATGTCACGGCCGCCCTCACCGATCCGCGCCCATTGCACGCGCAACCGCACAGCGACGTGCGCCGGACCAAGCGCGACCTGAACCACACGCTGGGCCATCTCGAGCGCTGGCTCGCGCAAGTCAGCTAGACGTCGTTCAGCGCAAACGGCGCCCCGAGACGATGTTTTCTTCCCGGTTCGTCAGGATCGTGTTGCTGCTCAGCGCGACGACCTTCCTGCTGGCATGGGGGCAGCGCGATGCACTACCCCCACCCGCGCGCCTGGACGAGGCGGTCTTCGCGGAGCCCACGCAGGAGCTGAGCGACCTCGCGCCCTTCCAGACCACGGTGGGGGGCATCGAGTACACCGTGCAGCCGCTCTACCAGTACGACCTCACGGGTCTGGTGGTCAGCAAACACAATGCGGATACCTGGTGGGACCAGATACACGCGGCCTGGGGCGACAAGCTCAACGTCACCGATCTTTGCGTCATCTGGGGCAACAATGCCCGCACAGCGCGTTATCGTGAACTCGATTATTCCAGCGGCCAATTCGTCTGTTACGTGCAGACTGCATCAAGCGAAGTCTGGGCGACATTTGACATGTACTCCTTGTCGAACAATCACATGCTGACGGACGACTCGGGAATCGCCAACGTGCTGCGCGCCGTGCGCGTGGGCGACCAGATCCACTTCCGTGGCTACCTCGCCGAATATTCCCACCATCACGAATTCGCATTCCACCGCGGCACCAGCATCACCCGCAACGATACCGGCAACGGCGCATGCGAGACGGTGTTCACCACCGATGCCCGCATCATCCGGCACGCGAATCGAGGCTGGCGTTTTGCGTTTTGGGCGTCTGCAGCCCTGTTCGTGGCAGGCATCGCCGCGTGGTTCCGGCTGCCGTTTCGCATCACGGATTGATGCTGCGCCCCGAATACGGGTTAATCTGCCCGCCATGCCGGAAAAGAAACGACCGCGCCGTACCCCGCAGCGCATCCTGGAGACCAGTCTGGCGCTGTTCAACCGCTTTGGCGAGCCGCACATCACGACGGCGGACATCGCCGACGAGATGAACATCAGCCCTGGCAACCTCTACTACCACTTCCGCAACAAGGACGACATCATCGGCGCCCTGTACGAGGGTCTCGAAGGGGCCATCACGCCACTGCTTTCGCTATCTGACCGGCGTGCCGCCGGCGTCGAGGACCTCTGGCTGTTGTTGCACCTCCTGTTTGAGCGCATGCGCGAGTACCGCTTCTTCTATCGCGACCTGGACGAGATCACATCACGCAATCGACGGATTGCGACGCGCTTCGCGCACCTCACGCGGCGCGGTGAAAACACCGTGATAGAGTTGTGCCACGGGTTGGTGGCGACAGGCGAGATGCAAGCGACCCAGCGCGAAATCGCCTCGCTCGCCTCGAATGTCACGCTCGTCTCCACGTACTGGATGTCGTTCCAGCGGATCGGCGCGCGCCATGGTGGTGACGATGTGGATGGCAAGGGCGGCGCCAACGAAGCGGCAGCCAGCCTCGATCGTGCGGCATTCCAGGTGCTGGCGCTGATCGCACCTTATCTGGTTGGCGAGGGACGCGCGCTGATCGATCAGCTGGGCGAAAATTATCTCTGAACATTTTGTCGACGGAGGTCGCGATGGCAAGGAAATGGGCAAAGTTTCCGCACGCTGACAAGGCCTATGCGTATGACGCAGCCGGACTCAAGAAGCATTGGGCGCGCCTGCATCGCGGGGACGGTGAACCCTTCCCCAAGGATGCCGGCATTCTCGAGGCTTGGCGATTTTTCCATGCGGGCGAATTCGCGCAAAGCGTCGAGGCAGGAATCGCGGCCGGTGGTGCCGGAAAAAACGCGGCGGTCAAGGCGCAGACGGTCTATGCCCACTATCTGGAAAAATCCGACAAGGCCAAGCTCGCCTTGTTCGAGGAAGCCGCCGGCTGGGCGGATGAGCGTCGTGCCGACGCACCCAAGGACGCCAATGCACACTACCTGTATGCGTTCGCCCTGGGCCGGTACGGACAGGGCATCTCCGTGGCCAAGGCGCTGGCGCAGGGGTTCGGCAGCAGGATCAAAGAGGCGCTGCTCACGTCGCTCAAGCTCGATGGCAAGCATGCCGATGCGCACATTGCCTACGGCTCCTACCAGGCCGAGGTCATCAACAAGGTGGGCGGCCTCGTCGCCGGAATGACCTACGGTGCCAAGAAGGACAACGCGATCGAGCAGTTTGAAAAGGCCGTCAAGCTCAATCCGGAATCCGCAATCGCACGCATCGAGTACGCCAACGGCCTGATCCTGCTTTTCGGCAAGAGCAAGATCGCCGATGCCACTTCACTGTATGAAGAGGCCGCCGCCATGAAGCCTCAAGACGCCATGGAACGCCTCGACGTCGAACTGGCGCAGTCCGAGCTAGAATGAGGATTGGTCGCCTGGAGCGATCACTCCCGCCCAGAGGCAACTCGATGCCGCATCGCGACCACTCGTCCATCACCCGCATGCCGATGTTGCTGGTGTTGTTGGCAACTCAGCTGACCCTTTTCCTGGCAACTGCATGGACCCCATCCGCCTCGGCACAGGACAAGGCGGCGCCGGCCCCCGCCGCCGCTGCGGCACCCGCGGCAGCAGCGACACCTTCGCCGGCGGACAGAATCGATACGCTGAAGCGCATCCGCGAAACCGGTGCCATCACGCTCGGCGTGCGCGAGACCAGCGTTCCGTTCTCCTTCCTCGACGCTCAGAAACAGCCGCAAGGCTATTCCGTGGATCTCTGCCTGCGCGTGGCCGAAGTGATCAAGGCGGAATTGAAACTGCCGCGGCTGGAAGTGAAATTTCTTCCGGTGAGCTCCGCCAGCCGGATTCCGGCGCTGCTCGAAGGCAAGATCGACCTGGAATGCGGCTCGACGACCAACACGCGTGACCGGCAGAAACAAGTAGCGTTCGCCTACACCACGTTTGTCGCCGGCATCAAGATGCTGGCCAGGAAATCCTCGAATATCAGCAGCGTCGAGGACCTGCGTGGCAAGAGCGTGGTTGTGACCACGGGCACCACCAGCGAAAAGATCGTCAAGGCCATGAACGACGAGCGCGTCCTGAAGATCAACATCATCGAATCAAAGGACCATGGCGAATCGTTCAAGGCAGTCGACGAGGGCCGCGCGGTCGCCTTCCCGATGGACGATGTACTGCTCTACGGCCTCATTTCCAAATCGAAGAAGCCGGATGACTTTGCGGTGGTCGGAAAATATCTTTCAGTTGAGCCCTACGCGATCATGATGCGCCGCGACGAACCGCAATTCGAAAAGCTCGTGAACCGCGCACTGATCGATCTCTTCCAGTCCGGAGAAATTCGACGCATTTACGCCAAGTGGTTCAACACGCGTGACCTGACCGTGCCACTCAATCAATACCTCAAGGAAGCGTTCGCGGCACCCAACACCCATCCCGCGTGGCCCTGACCCAAGCCGGCGCGCCGCACCTCGATTGCGTTCCGCATTGAATTGATCTGCCTTCAAGCGCAGACGGCCGCCGCCGCCTCTTCGCAATCGAGATCACCGTCGCGCGGCCAGGGCGCCATCAGCGTCGTCAGCACCAGCTTCTCGAATTCCGCGGCGAAGCGTGCGGTGACATGTCCCGGGTCGGGACATAGCTTGGAGTCGGCAATGACGCCGAATTGCACGGCACCGTTGTAGGAAATGATCGACACGCCCACGCCGATGTCGCCTGACTGCGGCACCCAGAACATCATGCTGTCGATAGCCGCACCCGCCAAGTAGAGGGGCTGTTGCGGGCCCGGGACATTGGTCATCACCGCCGATCCGTTGCGCGCGAGCGCCTGCAGCAGCAAGTCCTGCAAAGACTTGGGACCGGCGCCCATCGCCGCCAGCAAGCCGAGTGCCAGCACCGGCTGGAACGAGCCCTTGAGCGCATTCATGTTCCCGCGCACCGCATACAGTCGCTCGATCGGGTTCTCGATGCCGATGGGCAGGTCGAGAAATACCAGCCCGAACTGGTTACCAAGTTTGTAGGCCTTCTCCATCGGGCGCAGGTTGACCGGCACGAGTGCGCGCAGCATCACGTCGGCGACCTCATCGCCTTTTTCGATCAGGTAGCCTCGCAGCGCGCCCGCAACGCACGAAAGCAGCACGTCATTGATCGAGGCGCGGAGCGCCTTTCCAACTGTCTTCACCTCTTCGAGCGGCAGCGGGTCGGCCCATGCCACCCTCTTCCTGGTCCCGGGCTTGCCCTTGAAGCGTGTCGGCGAATCCTGCGGCATCACGGCGAGCTTCGCGAGTTCGGCCGTTAGCGCCTTGCCCTGCCCGGCAAATGCCACTGCTTTGGCAGGATCATCCCAAATCGCCGCACCTTTTTCGATGAGCGTCGAGCCAAATTTGCGCGCCATACCCATGACGCCAGATAGCGGGCCCAGCAACTGGCTCAATGCATCATCCGGTTCACTCTGATGCTGCGGCTGCGGCGCAAACGGCATCGCCGGCGGACCGTGGGCAGTGGCATCGGTCATCGACAGCATGACCCGCACGAGCGCAATGCCATCCGCGTAGCTGTGGTGAATGCGTATCACCACCGCGCTGCCTCCCTTGAAATTGGGTAGCAGGTGGAACTGCCAGCGTGGATGCGCGGGGTCGAGTGGCGTCACCGTCAGGCGCGAAACGAAAGTCTCGAGTTCCGCCCGGCCGGCGTGGCCGGGAAGATTGCCGGCGACCACGTGGCGTGCCAGGTCGAAATGAGGGTCCGCTTCCCAGAACGCGGCGCCGGTACGCTCGACCGGAATCTTGCGGAATCGGCGAAACACCAGGAAGCGTTCCTTGACGACCCGGCGCAGCCGGGGGAGCGTGACATGGCCCCCGAACAGCAGCACGCCGCTGATCATCATCAGGTTCTGCGGCCGGTCCATCCGCAACCACGCGGTGTCGACCGCGGACATTTTTTCCGGCTTGGAATTCGCGGCCATGATCGACGATGGGGATTCTGTTAGTTGCCAGCGGAATGCGTTGCGCCCGCCTTCGCAATCGCGCTAAAGTAGCACGAAGGCGTCGGGTCGGGAAACAGACGCCAGGTCAGTACTTGAGGAGGAGACCATGGCCACCGCGCCGAAAAAAAATGACCTGAAGGCGAAGTTCGAAGCAGCTGCCGCAGCCGCGAAAAAAACCAAGAAGAAACCCGACAACACGACGTTGCTCAAGCTCTATTCATACTACAAGCAAGCAACGGAAGGCGACATCGCCGGGAGCCGTCCCGGGGGTTTCGATTTCGTCGGCGGCGCCAAGTACGACGCATGGGCCAAGCTCAAGGGATCGAGCAAGGACGAGGCGATGACCAACTATGTGAAGCAGGTGGAGAAACTCAACCGCGAGTGAATGAAAAGGCCCGCCACCAAGGCGGGCCTTTCGATGCCGCGGTTCGCTGCCGAGGCGCGACTACTTAAGCGCAGCCCGCGCCACCTTCGTTGCGGTCCGCACTGTTTTCCTGGCCGTCTTCGAAGCGGTCGTCACGGTTTTCCTGGCGGTCTTCGACGCACTCGACACGGCGCCCGCTGCGGACGACATGGCGCCGGACGCCGTCCGCGTTGCCTGCGACATCGCGCCCTTTACGATCCGCTCGACGGTCGACGACGGTGGCGCCGGGCGACGCTTCGGTTTCGCGCCCGTCACCTTGATGAGTTCGTTCACGGCTTCGGAGAGCACATCGACGCGCTCAGTCAGCTTCTCCACGTCGGTCTGCGTGTGCACGCCGAGTTTCGACAGCGCACGCGCCACGCGGTCCTCGAATACCTGTTCCAGCTTGTCCCAGGTGCCACCCACGCCCTTTTGCACTTCCTTGACCTTGGCCGTTGCCGCGCCGCGCGCCATCTTGGCGGTATCGGCCGCAGCCTGGCGCGTCTTCGTTTCCAGCGACTCACCCTGCTTGATCAGTGTCTCGAAAACCTTCGCGCCCTCGCCTTTCGCGCGCGCAAATGCACCGAGGCCGGCCAGCCAGATCTGGCGTGACGACTCCAGCACCGCCTGCGGCATGTCCTTGGCCTCACCAGCTTGTTTGCCCGACGACTCGGCCTTCGCTTTTTTCAACATCGGTGTTCCTTTAGGTGGACTTCTGCAACGCGTGCGCGGATCCAATGCATTCTATGCGGCGCTGCTAGAGCAATCATACTAAACCGCTGCCTTCGCCACGGCGTCCGCCTTGAAGCATCCAGGTCCAGTCGACACCGTTCGCGGGGGTACAATCGCCAGTCCGCAAGCGGGGGCCAAACCACCGCGCATTTACGAACAGAACGCAGGGAGGATGCAATGGCCTATTTTGTCACCGGCGCCACGGGCTTCATCGGGCAGTTTCTCGTCCGCAGCCTGTTGCAGCGCGGACAACCCATCTACCTGCTGGTGCGCAAAGGCTCCCTCAAGAAACTCGAGGCGATGCGGGAGGAATGGGGAGCGACCGACAAGGACGTGATTCCGGTGGTCGGCGACCTGGGCACGCCCAACCTCGGCGTGGCGCCTGCCGACGTGAAAAAGCTCAAGGGGAAGGTCGACCACTTTTTCCATCTCGCAGCGATCTATGACCTCAAGGCCAGCGCCGAAGCCCAGCAGGCGGCAAACGTCGAGGGCACGCGCCATGCGGTCCAGTTCGCCCAGGCAATCACGGCCGGTTGCTTCCAGCATGTGAGTTCCATCGCCGCCGCCGGCCTTTATGATGGCGTGTTCCGCGAAGACATGTTCGAGGAGGCCGAGGATCTCGACCACCCGTACTTCAAGACAAAGCATGACTCGGAAGCGGTCGTGCGCGATGAATGCAAGCGTCCCTTCCGCATCTACCGGCCTGGCTTTGTCGTCGGCGACTCGAAGACAGGCTACATCGACAAGATCGACGGCCCATATTACTTCTTCAAATTCCTGCAGAAGATGCGCGGCCTGCTGCCCCCCTGGATGCCGATGGTCGGCATCGAGGGCGGCCGACTCAACATCGTGCCGGTGGACTACGTTGCCGACGCGCTCGACTACCTCGCGCACAAGAAGGGGCTCGACGGCAAATGCTTTCACCTGACCGACCCCGAGCCGCACCGGATCGGCGAAGTGCTCAACATCTTCGCCAAGGCGGGACACGCGCCGCAGATGACGATGCGGCTGAACGCGCGGATGTTCGGATTCATCCCGGCGCCGATCATGTACGGTATCGGATCGCTCTCGCCGGTGAAGCGCATCGTGCGCGCGGTGCTGAACGACCTGGGCATTCCCAAGGACGTGTTCCAATTCATCAACTGGCCCACCCGCTACGACAACCGCGAAACGGTCAAGGCACTCAAAGGCTCGGGCATCAGCGTGCCGGCGCTCGAAACCTACGCGCCGAAGCTCTGGGACTATTGGGAGCGCCATCTCGATCCCGACCTCTTCATCGACCGCTCGCTCG
>JBDTPJ010000080.1:0-17265 GCA_039932755.1 Betaproteobacteria bacterium | reverse complement strand
TGCTGCAGCCAGGGATGTTCTACGCGTTCTTCCAGCGCGCAGGTGCACCGTTTCGAGTCCAGCACCTTCTGGCCGATCCGACGAACCCTGGCGCACGCATGCACGTGACACCGGCGATGCTGGAACGCGCCGGCGAAACGCTACTGTTGCCTTCGGACGACACGCTGCTTAAGCCCGGCGATCGCATTCTCTTCATGGGAAACGATGTCGCGCGGCGGCTGCAGCAGCGCTATCTCATCGAGCCGGGCACCGTCGCGTGGGTTTGCTCCGGCAGCGAGCCGGCACGCGGATTCCTGTTCCGCTGGTGGGAGCAGCGGCAGCGCGCCCAGGCGAACGACTGAGGATCTTTGCATGTCGCGTGGAACTAATCCACGAACAGCAATGCGGGGCACTCAAGATAGCGGCGCAACGCCTGCACGAACTCGGCCGCCTGTTGACCGTCTACGACGCGATGATCGAACGACGACGACAGGTTCATCATTTTTCGCGCAACGATTGCTCCGGACCGAATGACGGGTCGCTCGACGATGCGGTTCACGCCGACGATCGCCACTTCCGGCAGGTTGATCACCGGCGTGGTGACGATGCCACCGAGGGGACCGAGGCTGGTGATGGTTATCGTCGAGCCGGAAAGTTCGTCGCGGGTGGCCTTGCCGGAGCGCGCCGCTTCCGCGAGGCGCGTGACTTCGGCGGCGCTGGACCACAGGTCGCGCGCCTCGGCATGGCGCACGACGGGCACCATGAGCCCCGCCTCCGTCTGCGCCGCCACCCCGATGTGCACGGCGCCATACCGCGTGACGATGCCCTTGTTGTCGTCGAAGCGTGCGTTCATCTGCGGGAACGAAGGCATGGTGAGCACGATGGTCCTCATCAGGAACGGCAGCACAGTGAGCCGTCCGCGCTCCTTGCCGTGCTCGTCGTTGAGTTGCGTGCGCAGCGCTTCGAGCTCGGTGACGTCGATTTCCTCGACGTACGTGAAATGCGGGATGCGCAGCGATTCCTTCATGCGCAGCGCGATCTGCCGGCGCAAACCGATCACGGCCACGTCGTGCTGGCCGTTACGTTCGGCGTAGCGCGGTGCGCTCTCAGCATTTGCACCGGCGCCTTGCGCATGGCGCACGAGGTCGTCGTGCACGATTCGTCCACCTGGCCCGCTCCCGCGCACCTGGGGCAAATCGATTTGCAGCTCGCGCGCGTGGCGACGAACGGAAGGCGACGCCAACGGCTTGTCGACGGAAGTCGTCGTGACCGTTGCAGATGTGGTCGAACTCGCAGCAGCCTTCGGCGGAGCAACAACTGTTTCCGTAACCGCCGCAGTAGTCGGAGCACTCGTCGCCCCATTCGTTTCGAGCCGGATCAGTTCGGCGCCCACGGCAAGCTTGTCGCCAGCCTTCCCGCCGAGCGAAACCACGCGCCCCGAGATCGGCGACGGCACCTCCACGGTCGCCTTGTCCGTCATCAAATCGGCGACGGACTGATCCGCTTTGATCACATCGCCGGGCTGCACATACCACACGACGACCTCGACTTCGGCGATGCCTTCGCCGATGTCCGGTACCTTCACGACGTGGACACTCATGCTAGGACTCCAGCACGCGCCGGAACGCGGCACCGACACGGTCCGGGCCGGGAAAATAGGCCCACTCCTGCGCGTGCGGATACGGCGTGTCCCATCCGGTGACGCGCTCGATCGGCGCCTCCAGATGGAAGAAGCAGTGCTCCTGGACGAGTGCCGCCAACTCCGCGCCGAAACCGCTGGTGCGTGTGGCTTCGTGGACGATCACGCAGCGGCCGGTCTTCTTCACCGAATTGGCGACGGCGTCCAAGTCCATTGGCCAGAGGCTGCGCAGATCGATGATCTCCGCGTCGATGCCGGTCTCGCGCGCCGCGGCTTCCGACACCCACACCATCGTGCCGTACGTGAGCACGGTGAGTGCGTTGCCCGGGCGAATGATCGCCGCCGACTCGAGTGGCACCGTGTAATGGCCCTCCGGCACTTCGGCGAGAGGCAATCCCGTCCACGGCACCACCGGCTTGTCGTGATGCCCGTCGAACGGGCCGTTATAGAGGCGCTTGGGCTCGAGAAAGATCACCGGGTCATCGCATTCGATTGCCGCAATGAGCAGACCCTTGGCGTCGTACGGATTGGACGGCATCACGGTGCGCAAGCCACACACGTGTGTCAGCAGCGCTTCCGGACTCTGGCTGTGCGTCTGCCCGCCATAGATGCCGCCGCCGCACGGCATGCGCACGGTGATCGGTGCAGTGAAATCGCCCGCCGAGCGATAGCGCAGGCGCGCGGCCTCGGACACGATCTGGTCGTAGGCAGGATAGAAATAATCGGCGAACTGGATCTCGGCGACCGGGCGCAATCCATACGCGCCCATGCCGACCGCGATACCGACGATGCCGCCCTCGGCGATCGGCGTGTCGAACACGCGCGAGGCGCCGTACTTGGCCTGCAAACCGTCCGTGCAGCGAAACACGCCGCCGAAGAATCCCACGTCCTGGCCAAACACCACCACGTTGTCGTCGCGCCGGAGCATCACATCCATCGCCGAGCGGATCGCCTGCACCATCGTCATCGAGGCCATGCTACTTAAGCTCCCAGCTCGTCACGCTGCCGCTTCAAATGCGCCGGCATGTCCTTGTAGACATCGTCGAACATCGTCGACGCGTCATTGTGACCGGACGAGAGGCTGCCGTAGCTTTCGGCTTCCTTCTGCGCCGCGACCACTTCTTCCTCGAGTTCCTTCTGCATTTGTGCGTATTCGTCTTCCGTCGACGCGCTGATCGCCAGCAGATGCTGCTTCAGCCGCTGCACGGGATCGCCCAGCGGAAAGCGCTTCCAGTCGTCCGCCGGCCGGTACTTGGACGGATCGTCGGAGGTCGAGTGCGCGCCGCCGCGGTAGGTGATCCATTCGATCAGCGTCGGCCCTAAGCCCCGCCGCGCACGCTCCGCGGCCCAGCGCGAGGTCGCGAGCACCGCCAGGAAATCGTTGCCGTCGACGCGCATCGAGGCGATGCCGTTCCCCACGCCCCGTGCCGCAAAAGTCGCGGCCTCGCCCTTGGCGATTCCCGTGAACGAGGAAATCGCCCACTGGTTGTTGACGATGTTGAGAATGACCGGCGCCTGGTACACCGCCGCGAATGTAAGCGCACTGTGGAAATCGGCTTCGGCCGTCGAGCCGTCGCCGATCCACGCCGACGAGACACGCGTGTCGCCCTTGATCGCCGAGGCCATCGCCCAACCCACCGCCTGAATGTATTGCGTGCCGAGGTTGCCCGAGACCGAGAAGAAGCCGCTCGACTTCGATGAATACATCACCGGCAGCTGCCGCCCCTTGAGCGGGTCGTGGCTGTTGGAGAGGAGCTGGCACATCATGTCGACGAGGCTGTAGCCGCGCGCGACAAGAATGCCCTGCTGGCGATAGGTGGGAAAGCACATGTCGTCCGGGTTGAGCGCGAGCACCTGTCCGATGCTGATCGCCTCCTCGCCAAGACTTTGCATATAGAACGAGATCTTTTTCTGCCGCGACGCGATTTGCATCCGGGCATCGAAGATCCGCGTCTTCAGCATCGCGCGCAATCCAGTGCGCAACAATTCCGCATCCGCCTTGGGATCCCACGGACCGACGGCACGCCCCTCGTCGTCCAGCACGCGGATGAGCGCGTCGGCAACATCCATCGTGTCGGAGGGCCGCGTGTCGACGGCCGGCCGCCGCACGGCACCTGCGGGCGACAGATTGAGATAGGAAAAATCGGTTTCGCGCCCCGGGCGTCCCGTCGGCTCGGGCACGTGCAGCTTCAGCGGGCCGGATTGACTTACTGAGTGACTCACTTCTTGACTCACTTCGTCCTCCAGGCCTCGTGGGCTTGTCGTTTTTCGCCTTGGGTTGGCGGTCTACCGCGGACAGCCAGCTTGGGATGGCCGCGGCAACGTCGAGCATAGCGCCGAAGTGGCCATTTGCGAAACCGGGTTGCGACCCTTCCAGCGACGGCTGGCGATTTACAAAAGATGGCAGGGAACAACGAGGTTGATTAGTTCACCATTCTTGTGTGTACCCTCTATGGATATACGGAGCATATTTTCTACGTCACGTTCACAGCGCACGGCGCTCACATCGAATATCGAGCGCAGGTCGCCAAGGGCCAATGCTATGTCTGTTTGGAACGTCTCTTGTTCATCCGACCCGCGTTCTAGACCGTGTAAGCCAACATTGTCCTGAATACACAGCCCCAAGAACTCGCGAACCTTCGCGTGATCGTAAGCAAATCGCCTCCAATCCACGGGAAGAACAGTTACGTTCTTGGGTAGAGTCACTACATAGACTTGGGCGCCTCCGTCTTGCTGCACTGCCACGCGACAGAGCGCGGGTGCCGGCCGCTGTCCTGATGAATCCTGCCGATCGTCGAACGAGAGCTCTAAACATTCGCCATTGAATCTGCGCAGCATTATGGTCGGGTCCAAGAGTTTGACTTGCTTCATAATTTTTGTACCGAGTCCATGTTTGCGTTCGCGTCACGCGCAACGGAACCGCAATCGTGGTTAGTACCTCCCGAGCCGTCCAATGAGCGAAGCGTTCACCCCTGCTACGGGTGATCGCAGGCGAGGCCCCCACACGTTCCAGCATCGTTTGGATGTGACGTGGCCCAAACGTGATCCACTTCGATTGCGAAATTCGCCCAAAGAGTATCGTGCTCTCCACGCCGCACATTCAAATCGGATAGATGAGCGCGAAGTCCTCTGTGGTGCAGGCCCGAGCTTAGAGCTCCCGAAAAGTAATTCACCCAGAGATCGCGCAGCAACTCGGGATCGAGCTGCGTCGTGATGTACCACTCGTCGAATGCGTGATGCCAGTAGCGGGTCGCGGCAGCCCGCTCGCCGTCTAGTATTGGTGTCCAGTCGGTATTCGCGTATTCGGGTGGCAACTGCGAGTGAACTTCAAAGAAACGAGTGCGAAGCGCGAGATAGACCTGAGTCTTAGCCGCGACTTTCGAACGAGCGTCGGCGCGCTTCGCGAGAAACACAGCAAAGAAGGAAATCGGCAGTGCCGCGAGCGCGGCCAATGCAGCCAACATTTCAGCGTTCACGCTCATCGAGCGACTCCAACAAAGTTGCAAAGATGCAACAACCTAGAGCCACGAAAATTTAGAATCTAGCGACTTCCAACTTGCGATTGTCGTGCTTCGCATTGCCCATGTGCTTGGCAAAACTTGATGATGCATGAATGCCATCCGGCCGTCGACCATGGAAGTACCCCGCGTTCGTGGTTCTCCCGACCGAATATCCCATGAGATCCGGAACCCCTCCCGGCAAATTTTCGATACTGGGGGTTGCGACCAGAGTTAGCCGAGTCGCGGGCCGCCAAATGCTGAACCGTCAGTCCAGGGAGGGGATCGCCAAGAGCCCCTCGACCAAGTCCGTGAGTGCCTCGCCGCATCCGTGCTCCACCTTCAGCGTAAACAAGTGATCGGCCCGTGTGCGGCCGCGATTGACTGCAGCAATGCGCTTGCCCATCGCATGCGCGTGCTCGCAGAGCCGGTAACCCGAGTACACCATAAGCGACGAGCCGACGACGAGCATCGCATCGGCCTGCTCGAGCGCGACCCGCGCGGCGTCGACGCGGCGGCGCGGGATGCCTTCGCCGAAGAACACGACATCGGGCTTCAACATGCCGCCACAATCCTCGCACGCCGGCACGCTGAACTCGTCCAGTCCACAGTGGTCGAGATCGGCATCACCATCCGGCGCCGTTTCCGCCACCGCATCGAAGTACTTGGGGTTCTGCCGCATTAGTATGAGCTGAACGGCTTCGCGCGCCTGCCTCGCGCCGCACCCAAGGCAGATCACGCGATCGATATTGCCGTGCAGCTCGATGAATTTGATGCTGCCGGCCCGTTGATGCAGCCCGTCGACATTCTGGGTCACCAGCATGTGCAGCCGCTGCATCGCCTCCAACGACGCGAGCGCTGCGTGGGCGGCGTTGGGTTGCGCACGCGCAACGACGGGCCACCCAATCATGCTGCGCGCCCAGTAGCGCTGTCGCGTTGCCTCGGAGGCCAGGAAATCCTGCAGCATCACCGGCGCGCGGCGCTCCCAGTTTCCGTTTTCATCTCTGTAGCCCGGGATGCCTGAATCGGCACTCACCCCGGCACCGCTCAGGACGAAGAGGCGCGGATGCTGTCGCACGAAGTCATGAAGGTCGATCACGCTGGCTATTTGTGCTTCAAAAGTGCGCTCGATTGCCAATTCGCGGGTCCGCCATTCGAAACCGCGGGATGAAATGGCAATCGCTACCAAGTCTACGTCAATGGGCAGGGACGGATGGTGGTTGAGAAACAGTGAGTTCCGCCGATGTTAAGCGACTAACGTTCAGCTAGCACTTCCCACCACCACGATCAATGCCCTCGATTGACCGCGCAGGCTACGTCCGTGGTGGGGCAGGGTGGAATCGAAGTACAGGCTGTCCCCGGGCTCAAGGATGAAGAACTGCGGCCGACCGTCCACCAGGAGATCAAACGCGACGCGGCCTTCCAGGAGGTACAGGAATTCCTCCCCCTCGTGGTCGAACCGGATGTCCTTGTCGATGGTTTCGGGGAAAATCATGATGAAGGGCGTCATGCGCTTGCCGTTGCGGCGGCTCGCAAGCGCGAAGTAGTCGTACCCAAAGGATGATCCGCCCCGCACCAGGCTTTGTTGCTCCTGCCGCTTGATGAAGCAAACGCGATCGTCCTGCGCATCCTTCGTGCTGGGCGCGAAAAGATCTGCTACCCCCAGTCCCAGGACGCTCGCAACGCGCACCAGCGTAGCGATTGGTGGAATGACCCGCGAATTCTCGATGCGTGATAGATAGCCCTTGGTGAAGCCGGTCTTTGCGGCGAGTTGCTCGAGGGTGAGCGCTGCGCGGCGCCGCATGAGGGCGATTCGCGGTCCCAGTTCGCGCTGTATGTCGCCGATCGTCGCGCCTTGATCGGCTGGTGCCGCCGGCGTCACTTCACGCACACTACGGCGGGGAGCTCTTGCTGGTTTGCGTTCCATGCGCGGCTGTATTCGATGATGCGCGCCACTTCGTGCGCGAGTGCGGAATTGTAGCAACGTTCGAGTAGATGCAAGGTGGTGTCGATGCACAGGCTCACGCCTCCGCCGGTCACAATTCTGCCGTTGTCGACGTAGCTCGCGGCGACCGTCTTCACTGCGGGGTGGCGCCGCGCCAGCACGAGCAGCGGCGATTCCTCGGGAGCCACGACCTCGGTCTTGGTAGTGGCCGAGAGCCCGTCGAGCAATCCAGTCTCCGCAAGGATCATGGCGCCAGTGCAGACCGAACACACCAATGCATCGCTCTTGGCGCGGCGCAGGAATTCGAGGGTCGTCGCATCCTGCGCAGTTTCGACCCAGCCCGGCCCACCGGGAACGATCAAAACGTCAAACGCCGGGCAGTCGTCATAGCCATGCGCCGCGATGACCGACAGGCCGCTCGCCAATTCGATAGGCCCGGCGTCGGTAGCGACCGTCCAGCACTGGATCGACGGCTCAATGCGCCGCGCCATCGACAGAACGCCATAGGTAGCGAGATCAATCGGTTCGACGCCCGGGTAGAGCAGGATGGCAAAGCGCATTAAACCTCCGGCATAAAGTTGCATTATAGGAAAAAACATGAATAACCACGATCATCAATTTTGCGATGATGATGGTTAGGATAACAAATTGATATTGCACTACTAATTGTCAGCAAACGCGCGCTCGAACTGAAATTAGTTGCGCATTAGAAAACAAATATGTAATGTTTCATGAATACGGCGACGCCACAACTGGGGATGGCGGCCGGCCCGACAGTCGGAACCGTCGGGGCTATTGCCGCCGCACACTATGTCATCAACCACCCGAAGGAGCGAACGATGAGCGAGGTCGTTTCACGCAGCGATGGAATGCAGACGCGCCTTTCCGGCGAGCTTGTGCCGACCCCCCAGGGTTCGACCTATGTGAACCCGGACGCCATGGATTGGAAGCCGTCCCAGTTCGAAGGCATCGAGATCAAGGTGCTCTATGAGAACAAGGAAGCCGGGGAGATGACCTGTCTTCTGCGTTGGCAGCCGGGCACGACTCTGCCGTTTCACAAGCATCCAGAAATCGAGCAGACCTATGTCATCTCGGGATCGTTCTCAGACCATGATGGCATCGCGCGGGCCGGCGAATTCGTCTGGCGCACACCTGGCTCGATGCACGAGACGCACAGCGCAGAAGGTTGCGTGATTCTCGCCGTGTATCGCAAACCGAACATCTTTCGCAGCAGCGCGGGATTCACGCCGGGGGGCAAGCAGGTCAAGACCCAGCGCGCGCCCACGACGTTCTGAGGTCCGCGGCGCGCGACCAAACGTCGCGGCCATGGCAACCCGGACGCATTAGTCGGCGGGACGCCGATCGCCGGCGGATCCGGCGCGTTCACGTTGGAGGAGACGTTTATGAAGACGCGTAGCATGTGGCAACTGAAGACCATGACAGCGGGATTGTTCGCCGTGACGCTGATCGCGAGCGGCGCCACGCTGGCCGCTGATCCACCAGTGCGATGGAAGATGCAAAGCTGGTTCCCCACCAAGCTGCCACATGTCGGCTCTCAGGCGCTCGACATCTCCAACAAGATAAAGGCCGTATCGGGCGGCAACATCCAGTTCCACGTGTACGAACCTGGCGCGCTCATCCCTCCGGCGGAATGCTTCGACGCTGTGTCGAACGGTGCGGTGGATCTCTGCTGGGGAGTGTCCGGCTACTACTACGGCAAGAATCCGGCGCTGGCCGTGTTCTCGGCCATTCCGTTCGGCCCCAAGTGGCCGGAGATGCTCGCGTTTTTCTACTATGGCGGCGGCAAGGAGCAATACGACGCCATCTACGCCAAGAACAACATCAAAGGTATCGTCTGCGGAGGCACCGTGGCCGAAGCCTCGGGCTGGTTCCGCAAGGAGATCAAGACCGTCGCTGACATGAAGGGCCTGAAAATGCGCATCTTCGGCCTCGGCGGTAAGGTCGTGGAAAAGCTCGGCATGTCCGCGCAGCTCATCCCGGCCGGCGACATTTTTCCCGCGCTGGAGCTGGGCACCATCGACGCGGCGGAGTTCGCGATGCCCTCGGTCGACCTTAAGCTCGGGTTCTACCAGGTCGCGAAGCATTACTATTTCCCGGGTTGGCACCAGCCGGCGACGCTCTACGAGATCATCATCAACATGGACAAGTGGAAGCGCCTGTCCGAGACACAGCAGGCGCAGGTCGAGATGATGTGTGGCGACAACGTGCGCCAGGCCATTGCCGAAGGCGAGGCCAAGCAGTCCGAAGCCTTGCGCGAGATCCAAAAAAAGGGCGTGACGATCCACTCCTGGTCGCCCGAGATCATGGCCGCATTGCGCAAGGCATGGGACCAGGTGGCGGTGGAGGAATCGGCCAAGTCGCCTGATTTCAAGAAGGCCTACGACGGCTTCGTCGCCTTCCACAAGGAATACCGGATCTGGGACGAGCTCAGCTCGGTGAAGGAGTGATAGACACGCCCGCCGCGATGCGGCGGGCGGCACCCTTTCGGGAGCCAGCATGCAGGGCCTTTTGAATATCTCCGACGCCCTCGGCCGCTTCGTCGTGCGGATCGGACGCTTCACTTCCTGGAGCGCGCTGGTTCTGGTGGTCGTGATCCTGTTCGATGTGGTGAGCCGGCGCTTCTTCGCCGTCGGCTCCGCGCAACTGCAAGAGCTCGAGTGGCACCTGCACACGATCCTGTTCATGTTCTGCCTGGGCCTGGGCTACGTGCACAACACCCACGTGCGCATCGAGATCCTCAGCGAGCGGCTAAGCGAGCGCACACGCTGTTGGATCGAGCTGCTGGGCTGCGTGCTGTTCCTCATTCCGTTCTGCCTGATCGTCATCTATTACGGCGGCGAGCTCACGCATCGCTCGTGGCTAAAATCTGAGATTTCCTCCTCGGCCACGGGCCTGCCCTACCGGTGGCTCATCAAGGCGGTGCTCCCGGTCGGCATGGCGGTGCTGCTCGCGGCGGCCGTGAGCGTGCTCCTGCGCCGCATCGTAATGCTGGCTCGGCCCGAGCTGTGCCCGCCAGCTCGCGCCGAGTCCGGCCACAACGGTGTGGGCGCACCACCCGATAGTGCCCAATGACGGGCCGAACCCTGGAAGTCCCTTGACGGATATCGTGACCAACCTGCCGCTGTTCATGTTCGCCGTGCTGTCGGTGCTCATGTTCACCGGCTATCCGGTAGCGTTTGTGCTTGGCGGCACTTCGCTCATGTTCGGACTCGTCGGCTATTGCTTCGGCGTCTTCAACTTCGTCGAGTTCTACAACATCACCGCCCGCATTTGGGGGAGCGTCGCCGAAAAGCCGATCTTCGTCGCGATCCCCATGTTCATCTTCATGGGCACCATGCTGGAAAAAAGCGGTGTCGCCACAGATCTCCTGCGTTGCCTGCACGTGCTATTGCGGCGCGTCCCCGGCGGCCTTGCCGTTTCGGTGACGCTGATGGGAACGATCCTCGCGGCAACGACCGGCATCGTGGGCGCCTCGGTCATCATGATGACGCTGCTCGCGCTGCCGGTGATGCTCAAGCGCGGATACCAGGTCGAGCTCGCAACTGGCACCATCGCCGCATCCGGAACCCTCGGCATCCTAATTCCGCCGAGCATCATGCTGGTGATCCTGGGGGACTTGCTGGCGGTGTCGGTCGGCGCACTGTTCACCGCCGCGCTGCTTCCCGGGCTGCTCCTCGCTGGGCTGTACGTGCTCTACATCATCATCGTGAGCGCGTTCAAGCCACAGCTCGCGCCGCCGCTCGGGAAGGACGAGGGGCCAGCCAACGCGGCGGAGCTGGCGAGCCTGATCGTGCGCAGCTTCCTGCCGCCGGTGATCCTCATCGTGCTGGTCCTGGGCTCGATCTTCTTTGGCTGGGCCACGCCGACGGAGGCGGGCGGGGTCGGCGCCTTCGGCGCGATCGCGCTGTGCTTCGCGAAGGGCAATCTCACCCGCGCTGTGATGAAGGACGTGCTCGAGCGCTCCGCCAAGACCAACGCCATGATCTTCATGATCTTCCTTGGCGCGACCGCCTTTTCGTACATCTTCCGCTCTCTCGGCGGTGACGACATCATCTCGCAGGCGTTCGAATCCCTGGGCGTCGGGCCCTGGGGCGTGATCTTCATCATGATGGCGGTGATATTCGTGATGGGCTTCTTCTTTGACTGGGTAGAGATCATCCTCATCATCCTGCCCGTGTTCACGCCTATCCTCGAGCATCTGGACTTGGGCGCCCACGTGCCGAAGGAGGATTTCCTGCTGTGGTTCGCGATCCTGATCGCCGTCAACCTGCAGACCTCGTATCTCACGCCACCCTTCGGCTATGCGCTCTTCTATCTCAAGGGGGCGGAGATTCCCGGCGTGAGCATGCAGCAGATCTACCGCGGCATCGTTCCGTTCGTGGTGTTGCAAATCATCGGCCTGCTCATAGTGATCGCGGTCCCGGCACTGGTGCTGTGGCTACCCCATCGGTTCGGCATGTAAACCACTTTAAGCCGGAGGTAAATTGCATGAAAGGGACAATCGATCGACGACTCGCCGAACTCGGTATCGAGCTGCCGCAGGCGGCAGCTCCCGTCGGTAACTATGTGCCGTTCGTGATCGCCGGCCGGCTCGTCCACGTGTCCGGCCAGGTGCCGGCGTGGAACGGCGAACTACGCCATGTCGGCAGGCTGGGCGAAGCGCTGGCCATCGCGGACGGCTACGCTGCCGCGCGCGTATGCGCCTTGAATCTCATCGCCCAGTTGCGTGCGGCATGCGACGGGGACCTGGATCGCGTGACCCGCGTGGTTCGGCTGGGCGGATTCGTCAACTCGACAGCCAATTTCACCGACGCACCCAAATGCGTCAATGGCGCGTCCGACCTGATGGTCGAAGTGTTCGGTAAAGCGATCGGTGCGCATGCGCGGTTCGCGGTCGGCGTGGCGTCCCTGCCGGCCGGGGTGGCGGTGGAGGTGGATGGCACGTTCGAGATCGCGTGAACGTCAATCCAGCCATGGCAGTGCCGCCGGGCCGCGAAGAATGACGAGCGCGGCAGCGATCACGATAGGAATTCATGGAGAACGAAGCGATGGCAACGAGTGTGCGGATACGGTATTTCGGGTGGTCGAGTCTCTCGATTGAGGCCCCCAATGGGTCGATGTTGTTCGACCCTTTCTTTCGGACTTATTGCGGCGCCCGCTGGTCCTCGCTGGCGGATTACACCGGCGCCGATGTCGTATGCGTGACCCACGGTCACGAGGAGCACTTCCTGGATACGCCGGAGATCGTGCGCCGCAGCGGCGCGACGGTGGTGGCATCCCGGTCGATCTGCCGCTTCCTGCGCCGGCGCAGTGGCATCCCGGATGATCAATTGCGTTCTGTGGAGTTTTTCGAGCCGGTCGAGATCGCTGGATTTCGGATCACGACCTTTGGCTGGCAGCACCGGGACATCAATCTCGCGAGCGCGCTTGGCCGTGCGGTGTTTGGAGGCAATCCCACCCAACTCAAATGGTTCTGGACGAGCGCCACTCAGGCGCCGTTCTACGCTCCGTACATGGGTTTCCACGTGGAGCTGCCGGACGGCACCACCATTCTCAACTATAACGAGGGCCTCAACACCAAGATGACCGATCGGGAGATCCAGGATCTCGGCGAGCGATTCAAGGTGGACATACTGCTGGCCGGCATGCAACTCCATTTCACTGCGGATGTCGCCCGAGGGGTTGCAGCACTGTCGCCGCGCAGTGTCATCCTGTATCCGCCACACGAGAAGTTTCACGAGATGATGGGCGTAACGTCTGCACCGTGGGCTGAATTTGCCGAGGCGGCACGACACGCCGCTCCTTCGGCAAAAGTCGTGGTGGCCGAACCCGGCAGCGTGCTGGATTTCGATTTGGCGCAGGCGGGAATGCTGCATCCCGCCTCAAGCAGCGATATGAACATCGCCTTATGCAAAGCAGTAGACCGTCGAGAGAGAATGCCAGACTCCACGCGAGTGTGACGCCGCCGAACCATCGCGCCCGTTCTCGCCGCAACGCATGGGTGTAGCTGAATAGCATTGCGGACTTGGGCGGAAAGGGAAATCGGATTTCACAATCAGAATTCCGACGCCGTCTTGATCGACCGTTAAACCAAGGAGAAGAATACTGATGCCCGCCTCCTACAACATTCTGATCATGGGTGCCTCCTACGGCTCGCTGCTGGGAACCAAACTGGCGCTCGCCGGACATACGGTTAAGCTGGTGTGCCTCCCCGCCGAGGCCGAGCTGATAAACAAAGAAGGCGCCATCGTGCGCATGCCGGTCAAAGGCCGGGATGGACTGGTCGAGATCAATTCGAAAGGACTGCCGGGTAGTCTGTCCGCCGGCGGCACCACGCATTTCAACCCGGCCGACTTCGATTTGGTCGCGCTGGCGATGCAGGAACCGCAGTACCGCTCGCCCGGCGTGCGCGAATTGCTCGATGCGGTGGCCACATCCAACGTGCCCTGCATGTCGATCATGAACATGCCGCCGCTGCCGTACCTGAAACGAATCCCCGGCGTGAATGCCGATGCCTGCCGGGACTGCTTCACCGACGCTACGGTGTGGGACAGCTTCGACCCCAGGTTCATGACGCTGTGCAGCCCCGATCCCCAGGCCTTCCGTCCGCCGGAAGAAAAAGTCAATGTGCTGCAGGTGCGGCTGCCAACCAACTTCAAATCGGCGCGCTTCGAATCCGACGAGCACACCGCCATTCTGCGCCAGCTCGCGGCGGACATCGAAGCGGTCCGTTTCGGCACCGGCAGCGAAAAGATCGAACTGCCGGTCAAACTGAAAATACACGACTCGATCTACGTGCCGCTGGCCAAGTGGGCCATGCTGCTCGCCGGCAACTACCGCTGTGTGCTGGAGGACAGCGTGCGCCCGATCAAGGAAGCCGTGCACAGTGACCTCGAAGCTACGCGCGCTATTTACAACTGGGTGGTCAAGCTGTGCGTGTCGCTGGGCGCGGCCGAGAAGGACATGGTGCCGTTCGAGAAATACGCCAACGCCGCGCTATCGCTGGGCACGCCTTCGTCCGCAGCGCGCGCACTCGCCGCGGGTGCGCTCAACATCGAGCGGGTAGACCGCCTGGTGCAGGCAGTGGCGAAACAGAAGGGCATGCAATCCGATGTGGTCGATCAAACCGTCGCCCTGGTCGACAGCTGGCTGGAGAAAAACCGCAGTAAAGCGTGATATCGCACCCGCTCAGCGCTGCTTTGCAAAAGACCCGGGCGATTCCGGGCCCTTTGGTCTGGCTTCAGTAACGAATCGAATAACTTCGCAAGCGAACAGACGTGTCGCGAACTAATGTGGGCGCCCCAGCGGATGCTCGGTCTGCTCAACAACCAAGCGGGCAACGAACTGTGCGAATGGCTCGATGTTCTTGAACGAGCTTGCTTGCTCGAGCGCTCGCATATAGGTCGGTCGTGTGTCGACCGGAATGACGGTCCAGGCATACCCGCTTGAGCAAAGCATCATGTTCATCAAGAATCGGGCAAGTCGGCCGTTGCCGTCCATGTACGGATGAACGTAGACGAATACGAAGTGTCCCAAGACGGCGCGAGCCGCCGCATGCTCTTCGGTTTCGAGCAATTCAAAAAATACTGGCATGCAGTCGCGTACCGCTTCAGGTGAGACTGGCGCATGAAGCGCACCTTTAATGATTACCCGGTCGTTTCGGTAACCGGCCAAGTCTGTCGCGCGGACGATGCCCGCTTGGACGCTTGGCCCGAACAGGGCGCGATACCAGTCATCAAGACGCGCCCTGAAAACCCTGCCCGGGTTCTGGCCCCCAAACACGTTGAGCGCGTCCTCTTTGACGAGGATGTGTGCATCGAAGTAGCCCTTCGCGGCCATCGCATCTCTGGTTTGTTGATTTGAGCCGTCAGGGTCCCAAGTGCCATTTCTAACTTGCTCGATGAGCTCGGGGGTGACCCTGAAGCCTTCGATGGAAAGTGAGTGATAGGCGTCGGCGACATATCGGGCCTCGATTTCCTGCAGGAGGTCCTTGCCATCGGTTGGCATTGCGCGGGGTTCTGGAAACGCGGCAATGACCGGCGCTCGCATTTCAGTCCACATCAATCGAAGCCGTTGGCAATACGGCGATTCAGGTCTCCCACCTGGCAGCGCGTTGAGCGGCCGACTGAAGGGATTCACCTCGATAACTGTATAGCCGGCGGTCCGCATGACGTTGAGAATATCGTCGGCGAGTGCGCCGCGACCGATGGCGCGTAGGGCGCCGGCCAGTCGTCCGGCAATCACGGAGTGAGAACCCGATAGGAGCGCGCGCGTGAGGTCAGATGCGTCGGGAAGCAATTGGAGCGCTATTTGGGCTTCGAGCGGGTTTTTGGCAAAGAATCCTGGGCTGACCGCTACCAACGCGTCGATGAGTTCCACCAGACGCATGCCGCCAGTATCGGCGACTGCTACTGCAGGCAATAGCTTGGGCGGCCGGTACATGAAAAGCGAACAGTCATGAGGGAGCGGGAGCCGCTGATTGTTCCCTTTGAGTGACCAAACCTGAATTTGCTTCGGTACGGTACGTTCGCCACTTCGGAGAATGAGTGATTGCTCTGGGCTGGCGTGCCAGTTCAAGGCGAAGCGTTTGTTGCAATAGCCGGCGACGAATTCCTCCATGCTTGCGTACCACCCAGTGCTATCGCCCGGCGCATCTCCAGGGCGGACAGGGATGTACCACCCCTTGACGACCTCTTCGAGGAATCCGTTCTTAACCAGGCGCTCTCGGTGCGTGCGGCTTAGCGCTGAACTCGGGATGGCGTGCACGGTGCCCTCAACCTCCAATGAGCGCAGAGCTTCTAACGAACTGGCGAGTTTTTCGTTCGGGGTAGCCATGGTGTTGGTCGGTCGATTAGTTGCGTCAACTATCACACTAACGTCGCGCGAAGTTATTTAACTAATATGGCGTTGTGTAATTTATCTAATATCGAGTGCTATTATGTATCTAGTATACCGTCATGTCAACTCACTAGTTTCGCGCTACAAGCACTGTCATAACCCCTCCCAATAGCTTTCTCACAACCGTCTGAGGGAACCGACGCTTCCGATCATCCAAGGTCAGTTCGTAAGGTCACCAGTTCGTTCCCGATGGGGCGTCGCCGCCGGTTGGAAAACGTTTTGATGTGGATGAAGACTTGGCCGCCACCACCGTTAGGGGTGATGAATCCGAAGCCCTGATCATCCTTCCAGGTAGTGATTCGGCCTTGGTATCGCATGGTCCCTGCCGCGGATCTAACGTCTTTTAGAGCTGGACGGGCTCCAACGTGCCTCTGCATGCCGGAAACCGTGAACAACCCCAGAATTCGCTGCCGGCGCCGGCGCCCCGCTTCGCCATGCGTTTGACCATAGCGTTTCCGCAACGCGGGCAAGTGATCTCACCCTCCGCGTTGGCGCTAGCAATTGGCACCGCCGCGCGCGCCGGCGCGTCGCTGGCCGTCGACATCGCCTCCCCCTGCACAGTCTTCAACAGCCCGACAAGTCCACCGCCATCGATCAATGTTATCGGCTTGTCACGCGCGAAATCGATCGCATCAGGAGTGAAGCTTCCACTAGTGACGAAGATAGCGCCGTGCGCCTCCTCGCCCACCATGGCGCCGTAAAGCTCGCGCACAAGGTTGACGCCAACCGTTCGCGTCTTCCAGCGCTTGCACTGCACGACTAGCGTCTTGTCCTTCGCGCGCAGTTCAACATCGATCCCTCCATCCGCGCCCGCGCCGCCTCGCACGTTGACGCGGTAACCCTGCCGCCGATACGCCTCCGCCACGAGTTGCTCGAACTCCTGCCAAGACAAGGCGCGAATGTTGTCAATGCTTGCTGTACTGTCGACTAGCCGCCGTCGACGGTTGGCACTGACGATTGCAAAAGGGACGGGCAATAAAAAGACCGCGGCCCCCCACCAGGCGTTGGCCGAAGCAAGGTGTCCGAGCGGAGCAAAGATCGACGGGGGCGACAGGATGTGCGGGGCCAGCCAACGTAGCATGGCGAAAACTACGCCAGCAACGAGCACACTCACCCACCACGGCAGACGGGCAAGTTGTACGAGCAAACTAGCGTTGCGACTTCGGGACATAACAAATTGTGCGGTCGTCGCTATTGTGCCTGGTTCAAATCGCTAGTTGCGATTCTTGCTGGGAGGGCGGGATTCGAACCCGCGGAAGGCTATAAACCTTCGCACGCTTTCCAGG
>JBDTPJ010000079.1:0-17608 GCA_039932755.1 Betaproteobacteria bacterium | reverse complement strand
ACAGGTAGGTGCCGCGCAGCGGGCTCACCCACGCGAGCTTGGCGAACGCGAGCTGGCCGTCGTCCGCCTCGAATTCGATCCACATGCCGCGCTCGAGGCTGCGCGCGATTTCCAGGTATTCGTCGTCGAGGACTTCACGTTCCGGCTCGACCGGTTCCGGCACGGCATCGGTCATGGCCTCGGCAAGCGCTTCCGCCTTGGCCGCGAGTGTCTCGTCTCCCGCGGCCTTGGCCATCTCGGCCTGCACCTTGGCGGCTTCCGCGACGGCTGCGGTCGGCGACCGCGCCGCGGCCAGCGAAGGCTTGACGGCGGCGGCGTGCGCCTCGACCAGGTTGGCCATGAAGGATTCGCGCTCGGCCGGTGGCCAGCCCTGGCTGTGCATTCCGGCGGAAAGCCGTTTCAGCAGGGATGGCAACAGCGCCACCAGATGCCGGCGATCCTCGGGCGACTTCTTCGGCTGGATGCTCCAGACCAGGTCCTCGAGCGTCGTGACTGTGGATCCCCACGACTCGCTGTCTTCGCCGTCGTGCATGTGGACCCGGGACATCGTGCCTTCCCAGTTCTGGCGCAGGAATATGGCCAGGAAATTTGGCACCGGGTACTCGTCGATCCGGCGCTCGATCTCGGCCTTCGCCACCACCGTGGAAATCTGCTGGCGGTCGCGCTCGTTGATTTCCTCGGCCGTGGTCTGGATGTTCGCTTCGGCGGCCTTCTCTTCCTCGGCCAGGAACTCCTCGAGCACTTCGCGCTGCTCGTCGAAGATCGCGAGATCGTCGGAGAAATTGTCCAGGATCTGGTGGACGATGCCGCTGATCTTCTTGTATAGCGGATCGTCCTGGCCCATGACGGGAGACCAGCCCAAGCCTGCCTGTGCCAGGGCATTGACGAGCAGCCGCGACGGATGCGATTTCTTGGCGAAGAACGCGCCGTCCAGCATCGCCGCCTTCAGCACCGGGATCTGCAGGCGCGCCAGCAGCGCCTTGATGCCGTCCGGCAGATCCCTGGTATCGAAGATGAAGTCGAAGAGCATCGCGACCATCTCGATGGTCATCGCCTCGATCTGGTTCGCCTTCTTGCCCAGTGGGGATTCCTGCAGGTCGCGCAGGACGTTGTGCGTCCCTTCAGGTATGCCCGAAAACGCCACCGCCGCGCCACCGACGTCAAAGCTGGTCTGGCCGGCCTGCAGGCGCGTCAGGCCCTCATGCAGATCCTGTGACGAAATGATCGGCGCACCCGGAACGTAACCGGAGGGCGTGGGCGGCATCGGTGAAAACGAATAGCTGGCTTGTCCCGGCGATTGGATCTGCGGGAAATTGCTTTCAGCCGCGCTCATCGCCGCGCCCATCGCGGCGCCAAGCGCGCCGGACATGCCATGCGGCGACATCTGTGGCGACATCTGCGGCGCGCCGGACGGTGTCGCGCTGCCGTACATGCGCTTGAACATCGCCATCACGTCCATCTCGGGCGGTGGCGCCGCGGCCTTGGCCCTGGCGGCTTCGGCGCGCGCCTGCTCGCGATCCGTCGAGCTGCCACGATTGATGATCGTCGGCCGCCCGGCGGCCGGGATGACATTGAGTTTTTTCAGGTGCTGGTTCAATTCGGCGTAGACGAGTGAGATGTCGCCCATCGGCGCCTGGTTCAATTCCTTCAGGATCTGGAATTTGATGCGCCGATCGGTCTTGACGGACTTTAGCGCCTCGGCAAAGGCATCGACGATGGCCGCCGGCGACAGCGGATTGGACTCTGTCCCAAGGTCGGGCCGGCCGAGCAGGAAGCCCAAGCCGCGATTGAGTGTCTGCAATTCGTCGTGCGATAAATTCTCGACGATCCGCGTGATGTTGCCGGTCAGGACGGACTCGTCCATCGACGAGGTTTCAACGAGCGCGAGATTCGCCGTGTCCGCCTTGGAAAAGTCCACTTTCTCGGTGACCTTGCCACCGATGCGCTCATTGATCGTCCGCCGCAGCTGTTTTTCGAACTCCGCCATCAGCGCCGGGCGTTCGCCTTTCAGCGTATGCCGGGCGTCCAGAAATAGCTGCTGTTCCTCGCGCACATCGGATTTGTTGGCGCGATCCATGAGCAATTCGCCCACCCGGTCCATCATCTGCGCGAACGAGATCGTCAGGCGCGAGATCGCGAGATCCCGGCAGTCGCCCAGGATCTTGTTCGTCTCGCGCGATGGCGTGCGAGACCCCGCCGCCTCGGTTTGGGTTGTTGCGTTCGCCATGGATCGGGCTGGTTCTGGTTCCTGCGGCCTGGCACCTCGTTGGACCTACCCGGCAAAATCCCGGAGCCTGACTCCCACAACGCCCGAGCAATTCCGCGTAGAAACAAGCCGCGTTAATGCCGCGCCGCCGGGGAGGCGAATTATTACCAGACAAGCCCTTAGGCAACAATACCGCGAACTTACTGTAGCACGCGGCCCAAAGCCCTGCCAAACCCGAATTCCTCTTAGCGGGAAAGCTCCGCCCAGACCCGTTCCACGCGCTTGAATGACACCGGAACGGGCGTCTTGAGCTCCTGGGCGAATAGGGATACCCGGAGTTCCTCCAACAGCCAGCGGAAGTCCTCCAGTGCCGGCTCGATGCGTCCGGATACGCGATTGCGGTCCAGCCGCTCCCGATAGCGTTGCCAATGCAAGGCGACCTGCTCGGCATGCTTCGCGTCCCGTTCGGGGCGTTCGGCAAATTTGGCGAGGCGCCGGTCGAGCGCCTTGAAATAGCGGGGGAGATGCGCTAGCTGCGGCCAGGGAGTGCCGGCAAAAAAGCCCGGGTAGACCAGTGCATCGCGCTGCGCCCTGACCTCCGCGCCCAGCCGGGAATGTCCCGAATTGAGTTCGGCCAGCCGTTGCGTAAGCGCCGCCTGCTCGGCGGCGATCGATCCCAAAAGCCTGAACGCACCTTCCGCTACGGCGGGCAGGCGAGTCCTGGCGCGCTTAACCTGTTCGGCGAAGGCTTGTTCGTTGCGGGGGAGCGCGTCATCGCCCAGGAACGCCCGATCCGTGATCGCTGCCAGCACATCCTTCAGTAGCCGGTCAGTCGGTATCGTGGTCTTCAGGAGCAGCGCTGCCTGGGTGAACACCGGTCCGCCCTTGTCGAAGCGTGCCGCCGCATCCTTGAGCGCGATTCGCAGCAGCCGGAGGATGCCGGCGCGCGTCGACGCGTCGGCCGCGTCGCGGGTATCGAGCATTGCCAGGGCCACGCTGTCGCCTTCGTCGACCAGCGCGGGATAGCCGGTCAATTGTTGCGAACCCCGCTGGATCGCCAGTGTTAGAGGCAGGTCTCCGAAATCCCAGCGTCGCATCCCTTTCTTCTCGAACGTCGTTCCGCTGGCGGCAAACGACATCTGCGCGGCTTCGCCCAATTGCACCCGCAATTGCGCCAGGTCGCGACCCATCGCCAATTCGTCGCCGGCCGCATCGACCACTTGCACGTTCACCAGCAAGTGCGCGGGAACCTCAGCGTCATCCCATACGTCCACGGGCGGCGACTCCCCCAGGCGCTCGCGCAAATAGCCTCGCAACGCCTGCGGCAACGGCACCGCGGGGTCGACAGGAAGGGCAAGCGCAGACTCGAGAAACGCAGTCACGGTTTCCGGCAGCGGTATCAGGCGGTTGCGCCACGCCTTGGGCAACGCCTTCAGAAAGTACGTGACCTTTTCGCGGACCATGCCGGGAACGAGCCAGCTAAGTCGCGCATCGTCCAGCTGATTGAGAAGCGACAACGGCGCACGGAGCGTCAGGCCATCGAGTGGATGCTCCGGTGTAAACCGGTATTTGAGCGGAAGCCTCGTGCCCGCCAACTCGAGTTCGCTCGGAAAGAGTTCCACGGTCACCAGCGCGGCTGCGTGCCGCATCAGGTACCCACGCGTGAGGAAGAGCACTTGAGGATTGGTTGCCTCGGCGCCCGTGCGCCAACGCTCGAACGCGACCAGTGAGTGGATGTGCGCCGGCAGTTGTTCCGCATAAAACGTCGCGATCGTCTCGTCATCGACCAGGACATCCTGCCGTCGCGCCTTGTGCTCGAGCTCGGCGACCTCGGCCACAAGTTGGCGATTGTGCGCAATGAACGCGCCGCGCGATGCCAGTGCGCCGGTGACCAGCGCCTCGCGAATGAAAACGTCGCGCGAGATTTCCGGGTTGATGGCTCCATACGAGACCGCGCGCCGCGCGACGAGCGTCAGGCCGTAGAGCGACACCCGCTCGCTGGCGACCACCTCGCCTCGCTTCTCCTCCCAGTGCGGCTCGAAATAGTCACGGGTCACGCGCTCGCCCGCGACTTCCTCGATCCATTCCGGCTCGACCTTCGCCGCACAACGTGCAAAGAGGCGGGACGTTTCCGTGAGTTCGGCAGCAAGGAGCCATCGCGTGCTGCCGCCGCCCGCGTTGCGTCCGCCGCTGCTGGCTCCACTTCCTTTTTTCGCGAGTCCCGATCCCGGATGCAGGTAGAACTTCAAGCCGCGCGCGCCGAGGTAGTAGTCCTCGCCGTCAGCCTTCACGCCAATGTTGCCGAGCAATCCAGCCAACACTGCCTTGTGCAGTTTCACATAGCGCGCGGCTTCCAGCGCCGAGGAGCGTGCAGAATCCCTCGTCGCGGAGCGTGCAGAATCCTCGGAGCCTAAAGCGTCCTTGCCCGAGGGTATTTCCGCCGACCATTTCCAGCCCGCCTCCTCCAGCGCAGCGACCAGTTGCTGGTGGACGTCACGCCATTCGCGCAAGCGCAGCCAGGAGACGAACTGGGCGCGGCAGGCGTCGACCAAGCGGCGATGCGACAATTTCTGTCCGAGCGCGTCGCTGAAAAATTCCCATAGCGCGACCAGCGACAGGAAGTCCGAACGGTCGTCGCGAAAGCGCAGGTGCGCCTGGTCGGCCGCCTGCTGGCGTTCCAGTGGCCGCTCACGCGGGTCGGGTACCGCGAGCGCGCTGGCGATCACCAGCGCCTCGGGCAGGCATCCTAAGTCGCGCGCCGCTAGCACGATGCGGCCGATGCGCGGGTCGAGCGGCAGGCGCGCCAGCTCGCGGCCGAGCGGCGTCAGGTCGCGCGCGTCGTCCACCGCGCCTAACTCCTGCAACAGTTGATAGCCGTCGGCAATCGCGCGCGGCCCCGGGGGCTCGACGAACGGAAATGCGTCGACCGCGCCCAATTCGAGCGAGGCCATGCGCAGGATCACCGCCGCGAGCGACGAGCGAAGGATCTCAGGGTCAGTGAACTTCGGGCGCGCGGCAAAATCGTCATCGCCGTAGAGGCGCACGCAGACGCCATCCGCCACGCGGCCACAACGACCGGCGCGTTGGTTCGCGGCGGACTGTGACACCTTTTCGATCTGCAGCAACGTCGTCTTGTTGCGCAGCGAGTAGCGCTTGACTCGCGCCAGCCCCGCGTCGATCACGTAGCGAATACCGGGGACCGTGAGCGAGGTTTCCGCGACATTGGTGGCAAGCACGATGCGTCGACCGTTGCCAGGTGCGAATATGCGCTGCTGCTCGGCGACTGACAGGCGCGCGAACAACGGCAGTATCTCAACCTGCGCTGCGTAGGGACGACGCGCGAGACCACGCCGCAAAAGGTCTCCGGTTTCGCGAATCTCGCGTTCGCCAGGAAGGAATACGAGGATGTCGCCGGGTGCCTCGCGCCACAGTTCCTCTGCGGTACTTACGATCGCCTCTTCCAACTCCTCCTCGTCATCCGCTTCATCGACCATTGCTGCTGCACCCGGACCGGGCACTTTTTTCAGTGGCCGGAACCGGACGTCAACGGGAAACATGCGGCCGGATACCTCTATCACCGGCGCCAGGTTGCCATCGGTTCCAAAGTGCCGGGCGAATCGGTCCGCATCGAGCGTGGCCGACGTGATGATCACTTTCAAGTCGGGCCGCTTGCGCAGGAGCTGCTTCAGGTAGCCCAGCAGGAAGTCGATGTTGAGACTGCGCTCGTGCGCCTCGTCCACGATGATCGTGTCATAGGCTTCGAGCAGCCGGTCACCTTGGGTTTCGGCCAGCAGGATGCCGTCCGTCATCAGCTTGATGTAGGCGTCCGGCCGGGTGTGGTCCGTGAACCGGACCTTGTAGCCGACGGCCTCGCCGACCGCCTGCCCCATTTCCTGCGCGATGCGCGCGGCGACTGCGCGGGCCGCAATCCTGCGCGGTTGCGTGTGGCCGATCAGCCCGCGTTCGCCGCGCCCCGCGGCGAGGCAGATCTTGGGGAGCTGAGTCGTTTTGCCGGACCCGGTTTCACCGCACACGATGACGACCGGATGCTCACGGATCGCCCGCGAGATCTCGTCCGCACGCTGCGCTACGGGCAGATCCGGCGGATAGGTGAAGGCAGGCTTCGCCGCGGCCCGCGCCCGGCATTTGGCGATCGACCGCTCGAGATCGGCAGAAAGCCCTGACCACTCCGCCTCGGGCGCCCGCCGCGCGCTTGCGCGCTCGATCTTTGACTTCAGGCGCGAGGCATCCCTTGCCATAGCCAGCGGCAGGCGAGCTTCAAGTGCCGCGGCGACAGGGACCTTCGTGGGATTGGGCATTGGGAACACGGGTGCCGCGGGATTGTCTCCGACAACGGTTAATGTTGAACCAGGCCGGTTCGGACCGGTAAGGCTTGAGCCGGAGGGTTTTACCGGAGGTTAAGCGCGCCGCGCGAATTCTACCGTGCCGAGGTCCTGCGCATGCTCCCGCACATTCCCGAAATTGCTATGATCATCGCCTGTTGCGTGCGCCAGCCTGGCCAAGCGCGATCCGTTCCGGAGGTCATCCGATGCCATTCCCGATACGTTCCCTCATTTGCGCCCGTGCTTCCGCCCTTACTTTCCTGAATTCCCGGCGAACACTGGTTGCCGCGGCCCTGGCCCTCGCCCTTTCGGCAACGCTCGATCTGGCGGCGACGGCCGATGCTGCCACGCTGCGCTGGGCGGGTCGCGGCGACATGCAGACCACCGATCCGCATTCGCAGAACGAGAACCTGACCAACAACATCAACAGCCTGATCTACGAATTCCTGATCATGCGCGACAAGACGCTGGGCCTGAAGCCGGCGCTGGCAGAATCGTGGACGCAGGTCAATCCAACCACGTGGCGATTCAAGTTGCGGCCGGGTGTGAAGTTCCACGACGGCACGCCGTTCACTGCCGACGACGTCGTGTTCAGCTTCGAGCGCGCTCGCTCCGACACGTCACAACTGCGCGTGTATGCCAACGCCTCGGGCATCCCGAAGAAGATCGACGACCTCACCGTCGAGTTCACTACCAGCGGACCCAATCCGATCGAGCTCGAACATATTGCGACGATCAACATCATGAGCAAGGCATGGTGCGAGAAGAACCGCGCCACCAAGCCGCAGAATTTCACGCAGAAGGAAGAGATGATCACGGCGCGCCAGGCGAATGGCACCGGCCCCTATTCTCTCAAGTCACGCGAGCCGGACGTCAAGACCGTCTTGAGCAAGAACCCTAACTGGTGGGGGATCAAGGCCGGCGTGTGGGAAGGCAATTCCGATGAAGTGATCTATTCGCCGATCGTGTCCGATGCCACGCGTGTCGCGGCGCTCATTTCCGGTGAAGTCGACCTCGTAAACGACCCGCCACCGCAGGACGTGCCGCGGCTGACGCAAACCCCGGGGATCAAGATCCTCGAAGGCATGGAAAACCGCATTGTCTTCATCGGCATGGACCAGTTCCGCGATGAGCTGCTGTACTCCAATGTCAAGGGCAAGAATCCGTTCAAGGACAAGCGCGTGCGCGAGGCGCTCTACTATGCCATCGACATCGAGGCCATCAAGAAGAACACGATGCGGGGCCTGTCCGCACCTTCCGGCGCCATGCTGCCGTCGGCGATACAGACCACGCCCGAACTCGAGAAGCGCCTTCCTTTCGACCGCGAGCGCGCGAAAAAATTGCTCGCAGAGGCCGGCTATCCCAATGGTTTCGAAGTGACGCTCGACTGTCCCAACAACCGTTACATCAATGACGAGAAAATCTGCCAGGCGCTGGCGGCGATGTGGTCGCAGGTGGGCGTCAACACCAAGGTCAACACGATGCCGCGCGCGGTCTACTTCCCCAAGCTCGAGAAAAACGACACGAGCCTGTACATGCTGGGCTGGGGCGGTGGGACGACGGATGCCATTTTCATCCTGCAACCGGTGCTGGCGACCAAGAACGGCAAGGGTGACGGCGACTACAACTACGGCAGGTACTCCAACGTCAAGCTCGATGACTTGCTGGCGAAGATCAAAGTCAATATGAGCCCCGAGCCGCGCTTGGCCGATATCCACACGGCGCTGCTCGCGCACAATGCGGAGACCAACCACATTCCGCTGCATCGGCAGGTGATTCCCTGGGCGTCGCGTGCCAATGTCACGGCGGTGCACCGCGCGGACAACCAGGTCATGCCGTACTGGGTGACGGTGCAATAGGCGCCATTTCAAGCGGCCGCGCGATGTAGCGCGTGACCGCCCATGCTACCGCCGCCGTTACGATAACGCTGACGGCGAAGTAGGGCCATGCGCCGGGATTGCCGCTGAGCACTGCATTGCGCGCGCCCTCGAGCACCATTCCCGTCGCCAGGAAGGCGGGAATGGTGCGCAGGTCATAGCGCAGGATTCGCCACAACAGCACGAAACTCACGAGCCCCCTGACGACGCCACTCACCAGGGCGATCACCGGTTCGCCGCCAGCGGCCAGTCCGCCGGCGCAGGAGATCAACACCAGCATCAACGCCGCCAGGATGACGCGGCGGGTCCACGCGTGTGTGGCGCGGTCAATGAGATAAAGCACGAACAGCGTAGCGCCGCTGGCCCATACCAATCCGATCGGGTCGACCAGCGCACCCACGAATGGCCACGCGGAGGACGTGGCGTTCAGCGCCGGCCAAAGGGGCATCGTGCGTTCTGCCAATGTGGCAGATATCGCGGCGAGGCCGGCGACCGTCAGCGCCACGGCAACGCCGGCTGCCCACGCAGGCATTCGGGAAGGCATAACCGAAGGCCTTCGCGAACGCGCGAACCATGAACCGACGCCGGACAAGAGCGCCATCAGGCCAGCGCCCATCAGTGCGGCAAATAGCTTTCCGGAAATGGCGGTGGCCAGTTGCGACGCTACAGGTTCGGCGGTCTGCAGTTGCATCAGCATGTCGGGCCAATCGTTGCCGAGGTCGATCACGGCAACAACGGCGATGATCATCCCGACGAGTATCATTGCGCGCCTGTCGCAGTGGCCGCGGTTCCAGCTGATCACCGCAAACACCAGTGCAGCCAAGGCGCCCAGCGCGACCGCGAAGATGCCGGTGAGCTTCATGATTTGCAGCCGGTCGTCGCGTTCCGTTTCGGCGCGCAGCCATGCCTCCGGCACGAACACCGTGCGCCCCGCGGCGGCGACCTCGTCACCGGCAACGGCGATCAGCACACGCGACTCGCCCCCCTTGCCGACGTCGATCGCGGGATCGGCAAACACGAAAGTCCAGTCGCTGCGTGCCTCGCGCCGGGTCTGGTCCGCCGTGCGCAATTGCAGCGTGGCCGGGTCGAGTCCGAATCGTTCGCGCGTGGCCCGCTGCGCAATGGCCAGTCCATCTTCGCGAGCAAGATTCGCCCCTGACGCCCCTTCCGGCAGCCGATGTTGGACCTGGCGAATCTCCCCATTGCCCACCACATAGACCCGCCACTCCTCCGCTCGCGCCGCGACGTCACCCTCGAAGCGTGCAAAGCGAACCTCCCAAAGCGGCGGCGCCAGCACGTTGCCGGCCAGCGCGCGATAGATGTCAGGTCCTGCTTCGTGCCAGACAAAGCGCTGCGCTTGCGTCTGGCCCAATTCTGCGACACTGGAACGAATACTGGATAAGCGCTGCCATTCCGGACCCAGCCTTACGCCCCGTTGTGCCAGCGCGTCAACGGCCGCGACCTCCGCCGCGGCACGCCCGATCGGCAACGCCGGCACGTCCGACTTAAAGGGCGTAAACAGCACCCACGCGACCGCACCGCCGAATCCCAGCCACGGCAGCGCGCGCCACAACCGCGCTACCGCGTGACTGGCCGGCGCCGAGCGAAAGGGCTCCTCGCGCGCTTGCGCCTTGGGCGGCGGCATCCGTTGCGGCTGCCATGCGCCATTCCAGAGTGATGCCGGTAGTTCGATCCAGGCGCCCGCCTGCCAGCGCCGGACAATCACTACGCCGAGCGGAACGGCCGCCGCCGCGATCACCAGAGTCCGCTGGATCCACGCACCCGGCGCATCGACCAGGAATATCGGGATCGAAAAGAGCGCGAGGTCAAACAGCGCGTGCAGCAGGATGGTAGGCAGCAAGCCGAAACGAAGAAAGATCAATGCCCACAACGTGGCCGGCAGCAACAGCTCGACAAGCCGGGAATACGAGGGGAATCCCGGATAGTTTGCGTGGGCCCCGGCGAAGACCAAGGCCTGCAGCACGACCGCTAAGCCGATCCAGAGGCCTCGTTGGCCGAAATGAGCACCGAGCAGCGCGGCCCCCGCGAGCGGGATGGCGCGGAACAGGCATTCCTCCATGAATCCCGCCTGCAACGAAATGGCGATCGGCGCCAGGGCCGGAATGGCCGAGGAAAGGATGTTGGGATCGGTGAGCGACTCGGACGGTTGCCACCAGCCGAGCCAGTGATTGGTGGCGTAATAGAACGATGCAATGAGAGCCAGTTCGAGGGGTACGAAAAGATAGCCGCCCATGGTTCGTCCCAAGGCCTGTCGGCTGGACCCCGCGTCGCTCGACCATAGTCGCCACAGTTGCGGCTGATGCGCAAACGCGCGGCGGGAGAGGCTCTCGGCAGCCATGAATACCAGGCCGTACCCCAGTGTGCCGCCGATCAGCGCAGCCAGCGCCAACCCGATTTGCGCGACCCAGAACGATCCGACGGTTTGCGCCGTATCGAAACTGAACCATGCCGCGGGCGCAGTGGCAAGTGCGGCCAACGCCATCAGCCCGCCAACCACCGCACCAGCAACCAGCGCCGGCCGCCATAAAAGCCAGCGCGTACGCAACAGCCACAGCACAGCCAGGATGCAGCCACCGATTCCGTACAGCGCACCGGCCGCCAGGCTGGCGAAATTGGCGATGGTGTTGTTCGCGCTGCGCATCTCCTGGAAGCGGCGTTCGAATTTTTCCGGCACGTGCATGTACGGGCTCACACCGATCAATTCGTCGCCCGCCAGCGTAATCCGCAAGCGGATTCGGGCATCCGCGAAATGCTCGTCGCGTTCGAAAACAAATTCGTGGTCGATGCGCCCGGTCGGCCGCGTCTGCTGCGATTGTTCGAGCAGGTGATAGGGACCAAAGTCCACGTCCCAATCTTCATGCGCGCGTTGTCGGGCAAGTTCCAGCGCGGCATCCTGGGAAAGGGCCCTGGTTGCCGCATCATGGACGTAATTTTCGGGCAAGCGGCGCGCGAAGCCGTCCCTCGCGCCGTCCGGTCGAAAGCGCACGGTGGCCTCCATCACATCGCCCAGCTTGAACAATCGCACCTCCCACCAGTACGGCGCAAACAGGCTGCCGGATACCAACTGCGCAAACGCGGCCTTGCCCCCACCCTCCAACTCGATGTAGTTGTGCGCCGATTGGTCGCTGCGAAAAAGTGCGGCGGCGCGCGCACCGTCAGGGACGAGGTCGCGTTCCCGCGCGATCGCTTCCGCTTTCGCAATGGCCTCGTGCCGCGCGAGCTTGATGTCGAGGTTGACCAGCGGAATCGCCAACGGGAAAAGCTGCCACGCCGCGCCGGCACACAAAAGTGACAGCAGCGCGTAACCGATCCAGAAGACCGGCCCACGCGTAATCCTGCTCATGGCTTTCTGACTCCGATGACCCCATCGGCGGCGAGCCGGGCAAGCTCCGCCGAGTCAAGATGCAATCGGCCGCGCAGGACCTCCAGCGTGTGCTCCGCCAACAATGGAGGCGCAAGCTCGGGGCGCGGCGGCGTGCCGGACATCCTGACAGGCGAATTCACTTGGGGAACGCTTCCCGCCAAAAGATGAGGAAGGTCGAACTTCATGCCGCGCGCAAGCAATTGTGGATCGGCAAATACCTGGTCGAGCTTGTTGATCGGTCCGCACGGCACGCCGACATCTTCCAGCGCCACAAGCCATTCGCGCTGCGTGCGCGTCGCCATGACAAGCGCAATTTCCGGCACAAGCGCTGCGCGGTGGCGCACGCGATTTTCGTTGCGCGCAAAGCGCTCGTCGCGCGCCCAGTCGGCTCGCCCGGCGACCGCGGAAAATTTCACGAACTGGCTGTCGTTCCCGACTGCCACGATCAGGTGGCCATCCGCGCAGGCAAAGACTTGATACGGCACGATGTTGAGGTGGGCGTTGCCGGCGCGGCCGGGTGGCGTGCCTGCGACGAGATGGTTCATACCCATCACCGCCATCATCGCCACGGCGGAATCGAAGAGCGCCAGGTCCACCCATTGGCCCTGCCCCGTTCGGTCGCGGTGCTGCAACGCAGCCAGTATCGCCACTGTCGCATACATGCCCGTCATGAGGTCGGTGATAGCAACGCCTGCCTTTTGCGGACCACCTCCGGGCAATTCGTCGCGCTCGCCGGTGACGCTCATGAACCCGCTCATGCCCTGGATGATGAAGTCGTAGCCCGCGCGGTCGGCATAGGGGCCGTCCTGCCCGAAGCCCGTGATCGACGCATAGACCAGGCGCGCGTTCAACGCCGCGATACTTCCGTAATCGAGTCCGTATTTGGCGAGACCGCCGACCTTGAAATTCTCTACCAGGACGTCCGCCTGCAACGCCAGGTCACGCACGAGGCGCTGGCCTTCCGGTCGCGTGAAGTCAATCGCCACGGATAACTTCCCCCGATTGCAGGCTAGGTAATACGCGGCCTCCGCCGTGTCGCGGCCTTGCGTGTCCTTGAGGAAAGGGGGGCCCCAGGCGCGCGTATCGTCACCGCTCTCGGGGCGCTCGATCTTGATCACTGTGGCACCGAGGTCCGCCAAGAGCTGCGTGCACCATGGACCGGCGAGCACGCGGGACAGGTCGAGGATGGTCAGGTGGGAAAGCGGGCCGGACATCGTGAATTTACGTAACCGAGTTTATTCGACGAAGTTCACGCGATGCATCGCCCGCCGCCGCCATGCCGGAAAGTCAGGCGTGGCGACCTTCCGCCGGCTTGCGCACAACAAAAACCGGCGCGAGAGATTAGCCTCGCGCCGTTCGTACTGCCTGTGGTCGCGTTACTGCTTGCTACCCTTGATGTTGCCGACAATGCCCCCGCCTACGGCGCCGATGGCCGCGCCAGTCCAGCCGCTGCCGCCGGCGATGGCCGCGATGCCCGCGCCAGCTGCCGCGCCGATCGCCGCGCCACTCATGGTCCCCTGCTGCTGCGCGGTCATGTTGGTGCAGGCAACCATGCCCAATACGGCCGAAACGGCCACAAACATTACGAGTTTTCTCATGTTCATTTCCCTCTATTTGTTCTTGGCCAGGCCGGGCACGACCATCTCGAACCAGATCGTTTCGATCACCGGTCGCTGCAACTTGTCCGGGTTCTTGGCGTAATAGGCGTCGAGCCCGGTGCGCACGGTATCGAGCGTCTGGCCCTTCAGTCCTTTGACCAGGCGCGGCACGGTGCTTTGCGCGTCGGTTGGCGGCATGGCGGCTTGATAGGCCGACTCGACCTGAACCGCGTTGGCAATGCCGACCAGGTAGGCCTTTTTCACCTGGTCCGACGACTGGGTCCAGATCTCCCCCGTGACCACGGGAATTTCCTGCGCGTGGGTGCTGCCCCAGGCCGTGGCCAGGGACAGGCAGGCGACCATCATGGCCGCGCGCCATTGCATTCTTGTTGCCATTTGAATCTCCAGAAGCGGAACTTGCATTTGAACGGACAACGACCGCGCGGCGTCAGGCGCACGTCGCACGCGACAGCCTGCGATCTTAGCACCCAGGGAGCGCGACGGACTGCTGCAGGAATCAGCCGGCCCTCAGTTGGCTTTCAGCGCGGCCATCACCTCGTCGAGCATCTTCTTCGCATCGCCGAAGAGCATACGGTTGTTGTCCTTATAGAACAATGGATTGTCGACGCCGGCGTAACCGGATGCCATGCTGCGCTTCATCACGATCGACGTCTTGGCTTTCCAGACCTCGAGCACCGGCATGCCTGCGATCGGACTCGTCGGGTCTTCCTGCGCTGCCGGATTGACGATGTCGTTGGCGCCGATGACCATCGCCACATCGGTATCTGGAAAGTCCTCGTTCAGCTCATCCATCTCGAACACGATGTCGTACGGCACGCGGGCCTCGGCCAGCAGCACGTTCATGTGACCCGGCATGCGCCCTGCCACCGGGTGAATCCCGAAGCGAACTTTGACGCCGTTTGCGCGAAGCGCCTGCGTGATCTCATTCACTGTGTGCTGGGCCTGGGCAACTGCCATCCCATAGCCGGGCACGATGATGACGCTCTTGGCCTCGCGCAGGAGCTCGGCAGTCTCGGCCGCGAGGATAGCGTTCACTTCGCCCGCCGGCTGCACGGCGCCGGCCGCGGCCGGCGCGCCGCTGTCGGTTCCAAAGCCGCCGGCGATCACCGAGAGGAAATTTCGATTCATCGCCGAGCACATGATGTAAGACAGGATCGCGCCGCTCGAGCCGACCAGCGCGCCGGTCACGATCAGCAGATCGTTGTTCAGCATGAAGCCGGTCGCGGCCGCCGCCCAGCCTGAGTAGCTGTTGAGCATCGACACCACGACGGGCATGTCCGCGCCGCCGATGGCCATGACCATGTGCACGCCGAAGAGCAGTGCGACGACGGTCATCACGATCATCGGCGTCATCGCGTCGTGCACGCTGTGCGCATTGATGAACGCGTAGCCGAAGTAGATGACGAGCAGGAGGCCCGAAAGGTTGAGCAGGTGCCGCCCCGGCAGCAGCACGGGCTTGCCGGTGATCTTCGCCGAAAGCTTGCCGAAGGCGATCACGGATCCGGAAAACGTCACCGCGCCGATCAGCACGCCGAGGTACATCTCGATCTCGTGGATCGTGTTCTCGGCCGGCGTCAGGTTTACGGAAACCGCGGGATCGATGAAGTTGGCGTAGCCCACCAGCATCGCAGCAAGACCGACAAGACTGTGCATCAGCGCCACCAGCTCGGGCATTTGCGTCATCTGGACGACGCGCGCCGCGTAGAGTCCGATCGCCGCGCCGACGGCCATCGCGCCGATGATGTACGGCAGGCCGGCTGAGTTCACCTGCACGCCGAAGATCGTGGCCACCACCGCGATCGCCATGCCGATCATCCCGTACAGGTTGCCGCGCCGCGAGGTTTCCTGGTTGGACAGCCCGCCCAGGCACAGGATGAAGAGGATCGTGGCTCCGATGTAGGAGACCGTCGAGAGACTGGAGGTCATGTTCTTCTCTTTCTCACTTGCGGAACCTCATTCGCGAAACCTCATTTGCGAAACCTCATTTGCGAAACCTCATTTGCGAAACATCTGAAGCATGCGCTGAGTCACGGCGAAGCCGCCGAACATGTTGATCGTGGCCAGCGCGATCGCGCCCACCGACAGCCAGCGTATCCACTCCTCGGGGCGCGTCAGGTCGGCGGAAATCTTTGAGAGGTCCGGCGCGATCTGCACCAGCGCACCGATCGCGATGATGCTACTGACGGCATTGGTCACGCTCATCAGCGGCGTGTGCAGCGCGGGCTTGACGTTCCAGACCGTCATGTAGCCGACGAAGCAGGCCAGGATGAACACCGTGAAGTGGCCGAGGAAGCTCGCCGGCGCGTAGCGGCCGACGAGCAGGAACATGAGCGCGCCGGCGCCGAAGAGCACCGCCGTCTTCGTGCCGGACATCGGGCCGCTCGCCGCGCCATGGCCCTTGGGTTTCGGCCGCATCGCGCCCGCCGGCTTGGGCACAGCGGGCGCGGCCGACAGCTTGGGCGGCGGCGGCGGCCACGTGACCTCGCCCTGGTTGATCACGGTGGTGCCGCGCAGGACCTCGTCTGCCATGTCAATCTTTACGGCATCGCCTTCGATACTCTTGGTCTTGATCATGTCTTCCATCAAGCGGAAGAGATTTGTCGCGTATAGCGTTGATGCCTGCTTTGCGAGTCGGCTCGGCAAGTCCTTGTAGCCGATGATCGTGACGCCATGCCGGACGACCACTTCGCCCGGCACCGTGAGCTCGCAATTGCCCCCCTGCTCGGCGGCCATGTCGACGATGACGCTGCCCTGCTTCATCGACTTCACCATGTCTTCCGTGATCAGCTTGGGCGCGGGCTTGCCGGGAATAAGCGCTGTCGTGATGATGATGTCGACGTCCTTCGCCTGCTTCGCGAACACCTCGTGCTGGGCCTTCTGGAAGCCTTCGCTCATCACCTTGGCGTAGCCGCCGACGCCGCTACCCTCCTCTACGTAGTCGACCGGCACGTATTCGCCGCCGAGCGACTTGATCTGGTCGGCGACTTCCGGCCGCGTGTCATTGGCGCGCACGATGGCTCCCAAGCCCGACGCGGCACCGATCGCCGCGAGGCCCGCCACACCCGCGCCGATGATGAACACCTTCGCCGGCGGCACCTTGCCCGCCGCCGTGATCGAGCCGGTGAAGAAGCGGCCGAACGCGTGCGCAGCCTCGATGACAGCGCGATAGCCGCCGATGTTGGCCATCGAGGAAAGCGCGTCGAGCTTTTGCGCCCGAGAGATACGCGGCACGCTGTCCATCGCGAGCACGGTCACCTTCCGCGCGGCGAGCTGCTGCATGAGCTCCGGGTTCTGCGCCGGCCAAATGAAGCTGACCAGCACCACGCCCTCGCGCAGGAGTCCCACTTCCTCGCTGTTCGGCGCACGCACTTTTAATACGATGTCCGCAGTCGCCCACAGCTGGGCGCGATCGGCGAGGACTTCCGCGCCTGCGGCACGGTAGGTGTCGTCGCTGAACTGCGCAGCGTTGCCCGCACCTGCCTCGACGGCCACCCGGAACCCCAGCTTGATCAGCTTCTCGACGACTTCGGGTACGGTGGCCACCCGCTTTTCGGCGGGGAACACCTCAGTGGGCACCCCAATCAGCAATGACATGCGTTTCTCCCTCATCCGACCACAGGCGGTACCTGCATGGTCACCGTTCGCCCGAATTTTCTAAATAGGATACATCTTCATCAAATCTGCGCCGCGATCGCGCGCCCGATATCGGCGGTCGTCGCGCGGCCGCCCAAGTCTGGCGTGCGCGGCGCGGCGGGATCGGCGAGCACCCGTTCAATGGCGGCAACCACCGCCGCGGCCGCCTCAGGGTGACCCAGGAAGTCGAGCATGAGCGCGCCCGACCAGATCTGGCCGATCGGATTGGCAATGCCCTTTCCCGCAATATCCGGCGCCGAGCCGTGGACCGGCTCGAACAGCGACGGGAATGTGCGCTCCGGATTGAGATTGGCGGAGGGCGCGATCCCAATCGTGCCGCATACCGCGGGGCCCAAGTCCGACAGGATGTCGCCGAACAGATTCGACCCGACCACCACGTCGAAGCGCTCCGGCCGCAGCACGAAGTGGGCGCTGAGGATGTCGATGTGGAACTGGTCCGTGCGAATTTCGGGATAGGCCTTGCACATTTCCCTGAAGCGCTCGTCCCAGTACGGCATCGTGATCGAGATGCCATTCGACTTGGT